>JALIDP010000020.1 GCA_022865215.1 Candidatus Nanohalarchaeota archaeon QJJ-7
GGTATGATGACCGCGATGATGTATTACAGTATAATAATCCTGAACCATCTCCAGGGACCTGAAGGTTCCATAGCCTCCTTCTTCGTAGATGAACGGACGCCTCTGGCGTTCGAAGTTATGGCCGGTTCCCTCCTCATCTTCTCTGCGGGGATGATATACGGGTCTCTCGGATCCATGCTAGAAGTTCCTTTACTCATGTCGATATCAGCTTTCGGAGCATTTATAGGCGGTATAGGGTTCATATACTTCCTCAGAGAGATATCGGTAATCACAGATGCACATCAGGGAAGCGCGGTAGTAAACCGGTATCTATCGAGATAGTATCATCCCAGTCCTTCACTTGTCACTGTCACTCCCTTCTCTCTCAGCAACTCCATCTGCCTGTTCACGAAGTCCTCCTCCACTGTACCTTTCGTGGCGATGAAGTACATCTGTGCGTCCCCTATCGGCCTCATTACCCGTCCTGTTCTCTGCGTCGCCTGTCTCCGCGATCCCCCCTGACCAGACATCACTATCCCGATCTCTGCATCCGGGATGTCGAGACCTTCGTCACCGACCCGTGAGATTATCAGTCTCGTCCTCTCTCCAGAACGGAATTCGTGGAGGATCTCCTCTCTCCTGTCGTGGTCCATCTCTCCTGAAACGAACGGGATTTCGAACTCTCTAGACAGTTTCTCGCCCTGCTCTATCCAGTCCGCGAACACGATCACTTTCTCGTCTTCATGTTCCTCCAAAAGTTCTTCGAGTCGCTCTTCCTTCGCCGGGTTCTTGCTCGCGATTATGTTCTTCTCTATACCTTCCGCCTCCTCGTACTGCTGCCTGTACTCGGGACCTGCCCAGTCGACGAAAAGGATATCGACCTCTGGTTTGATGACGTGGCCTTTTTCAAAGAAGAGTGACCAGTCGCCTCCTATCTCCGGACCGATAAGCGTGAATATATCCTTCTCCTTCCTGTCCTCTCTGACAGGTGAAGCTGAAAGGCCTACCCTCCGAGTAGACTGCAGGTTCGCGGCCTCCCGGAACACCGTTGCAGGGATGTGATGCACTTCGTCGAATATTATCAGGCCCCAGTCCTTCCTGAACACTTCAGGATTCTGTCCCACGATGTGATATGTAGCGAGCGTGATATCCTCGAACTGTTTCTTGTCACCATGGTATTCCCCGATCATGCCCTCTTCCACGTTCGTCTTGTCCAGGAGCTCTTCCTTCCACTGCGGTACCAGCGAGCGTTGGGGTACCAGTATCAGGGTGGGCGCGTCAAGGTCGCACATCGCCGCTATCGCTGTAACAGTCTTCCCGGAACCCGAGGGGTTAGCTAATACCACCGCCTTCATATCTCTTATCTTCTGTAACATCTCCTTCTGGTAGTCGCGCAGTTCTACATCCAGATCCAGGCCGATCTCTTCCTCGACTTCACGGAACTTGTAGTCATCGGATACAGGATAACCTTTCTCCAGCAACGCCTTCTTGATTTTCACCCTTGACTTCGAACCCGACTTGATACGGGACTTGGTATCAGTGACATCCACGACAAGGTTGTCACGCACTTCATCTATCTGTCTTGCATACTCCATCCGTTCCTCTTCTGTAGACTTCAGCACATAGTACGGACCCTCTTTCTCTATGGAGAATATCTTCTTCCTGTGGAATGTCTTCTCCAGCCACTCGTAGAAACTGGGGTATTCCCTGTCCAGTACCTGGTCGAAGATATTCTTCGCTTCTCCAAGTTCAAGGTCTGAGTTCCAGAGGTCCATCCTCCGTATCTCGAACTTGTACAGATTGTCGGAGGACGACTCCATGTGCGCGACCCGTGAAAGATCTCTCAGCGTTTCTTCAGACGGGTCGGATACTACTAGCTCCCGGGAAGGTTCGAAAAAGAACACTTCCTCTGCTTCTTTCGCCCTTTCAACCGCTTCTTCGGGCATCTCTGAGATTATCTCTTCCCATTCTTCTTCTGAAAATTCCAATCTTATTTTGGACATCCCTTGGACAGGCTTTCCGAACTGTTTTAAACGTTCCACCCCTCTCACCGTGGGATTTAAATAGGGGCGCATCAAATACCTGAGTACAATCATGAATGCGGAAAGAAAAGGAGTTTCTCCACTTATCGCAGCTGTGCTACTGATCGCGTTCACCATGGCAGTAGCTGCTATCCTGACGGCATGGGTTACAACCTTCACCCAGGAACAGACCGAACAGCTAGGTAACCAGTCCGAGAAGCAGATTGACTGCAGCTTCGCGCAGTTAGAGATATTCGACACGAACCCGGACACCACTTGGGTGTCTGTTGCGGTCACCAATACCGGTACTGTGGACTTTAACAATACTACCGTCACCACTATCTCAGAGGGTTCGGTTCTTGGTACGGACTTCATCAGCCCGCTGGAATCAGGTCAGACGGAGAGCGTAAACGTATCCTGGGCGGATGGTGGGGAAGCGGAGACTGTCCGGGTAGCCACCGCGCAGTGCCCAACGGTATCCGACCAGTCGACTGTTGGATGACTTTCCTATCTTGGCAACCTGTTTTTCAGCCCTCGAACCACGAAGCGGGTAACTCTTGAAAACCAGTTTTTTATCCACTGGAATACGAGATATGCGGCCCTTACGAGTCTATTTTTCAGCCATTGAACCATGATATAGGTAAACATAAAGGCAAAGATCCCTCCCTGGACTCCCGAGAAATGCGTGACATAGACCTGGGACCCTGTTATGTAACCGTACGAGGTCAAAATTGCAAACGATCCTGTAAGCAAAGAAACTGTATTTTCTGCATAGGTAACTGGGGCGTACACGTCTAAAGAACCCTTGCTGTAAAATCCCTCTATTAGAAAGACAAGACCGCCCGCTCCCATGATAATACCCAAGAAGACCGCCCCAAATACAGGACCAATGAAATTCCAGGTCTGCAACATGGCTAGAAATAGGAGTAAGCTCATCAGGACCAGGCTGACATTGAACGGGTTGAATATTTTCCTCGTGTTGTCCACCCAGATCTCCGCTTCCCTGAGTAAATCCCTTGTTTCTGTATGTGATTTTCTCCAGTCATAGGCAAAGGACTTTACTCTTTTCTTGGTCTCTGTCTCTATAATCTTCTTGTCATATTCCTGGGGCCAGGTAGGGGTAGAAAGCCTCAACGACCACTTCCTGTTCTTTTTATCGGCATGTAGACCAAAATCGAACTTTCCATCGTGGAGCCAGGATATTTTATCGCTCTCCTCATATTCCTTGTGCCAGTTCTTGGCTCCACCCATTTCTATTTCCCCTCCATTTTGGCTTTACCACAGTAGTTAGCACTTATCTATCCTTAAATAGACGCTAGTTCTGATCGCGAGCATTCCCCGAAATTAAACGTCAAAGATCCAAAAATGCCGGGTAACGTAATTTACGGGTTATGCCGAGGGAGGGGTTCGAACCCTCGACCTCTGCGTGTCTCACTAGGAAGACATGATCAGATCATCGCCATCGAAAACCTTCTGGTTTTCTCAAACGGTCTTCCAGGCAGGAAGACCACAGGCTCAGTGCTCATAAGGTAGTTATGAGCGCAGCGCTCTAGCCACCTGAGCTACCTCGGCCCCTGAACCCGGTTTGTTCACGGTCTTTTTGTAAATTGCGGTAGACCCAGTTACCGGTTCAGGTGTGATACCTCCATTAGATTTATAACACCGTTTTAACAAGGAGAGACTCATGTCCGACAAGAATATAGTGATCGAACAGATCCCTGGAGATCACATAGAAAACCATCGGGTTGAGCTGGTCGAACGAAAGGGAGTTGGTCACCCTGACTCCCTCGCTGATGGTATCTCCGAGGAGGTTTCACGAGCCCTCTGCAAGGAGTACCGGAAGGAGTTCGGGACTATCGCCCACCACAACACGGACGAGGTCCAGATAATCGGTGGGAAGAGCTCTCCAGAGTTCGAAGGAGGAGAGATGCTGGAACCGATATACGTTCTTCTGGGCGGTAGAGCTACTCATGAATACGATGGGGATTCAGTGGACGTCCACCGGATAGCGAAACAGGCCGCGAAGGAGTACCTGGACAGTACCGTGAGGCACCTGGATGTGGAGGAACATATCGAACTAGAATCACGTATCGGCAAGGGTTCGAGCGACCTGACCGAGATGTATGCGCGGGGCGGTGAACTGCCGCTTGCGAACGATACAAGCTTCGGGATAGGCCATGCCCCCCTCTCTGAATCGGAGAAGACCGTCATAGAGATCGAAAGGTACCTGAACTCAGAGCGGTTCAAGGAAGATATGCCGTTCGTCGGGGAGGACGTGAAGGTGATGGGGAGCAGGGTCAACGGCGAACTGCACCTGACCGTGGCCGCAGCGTTCGTGGACAGCTACGTGGAGAATAAGGAGGACTATCGTAGGAAGAAAGATGACCTGAATGACATCGTGAAACAGAAAGCCCACGAAAATACTGAACGCTCGGTCCGTGTCGACATCAACACTGCCGACGGGGAAGATAAGGACGAGCTCTATCTCACCGTCACTGGAACGAGCGCGGAGATGGGGGATGACGGTTCCACAGGCAGGGGTAACAGGGTCTCAGGCCTCATAACCCCGAAGCGATCGATGTCGCTGGAAGCATCGTCAGGGAAGAACCCGGTAGCCCATATAGGCAAGATTTACAACATCATGTCCCACTACATTGCAGACCAGACTGTGGAGGCGCTGGACAACGTGGATGAGGCGCACGTGAAACTGCTCAGCCAGATAGGTACAAGGATCGACCAGCCCCAGATAGCATCAGTCCAGGTCGCTACCAAAAACGGTCTGCACGAGGATGATGAGAAGGAGATCGAAAAGCTCACTTCCTACTGGCTGGAGAACGCCCCTGAGATAATGGATAAGGTTATCGAAGGAGATATCACGACTTTCTAGGCTCAACTGTTTTTAATCCTGCCACCAAACCAGTCTCCATGAGAGTGAAAAAGAAGCTGGCAGATGCTCTCGGTGACGCACTTGATGCAGATGTCGGTCCCGAGGACATCGAGATCCCGGAGGAAGAGGAACACGGGGACTTCGCGTTCCCGGTGATGGGTGTCGCTGAAGGGAACCCGCGACAGGAGGCGGAGGAGGCTGTTGAACCATTAGAGGAGAGGGAAATGGTTGAAAAAGTCGAGGTGGCAGGACCGGGCTACCTCAACTTTTTTCTTGACAGGGAGAGGTTCGCAGAGGTAATCACTGAACTTCTGGAACAGGAGAGTATGGGGGTAGTACAGAGAGACGGTAAGCTGCTTCTCGAATTCTCCTCACCGAACGTTGCCAAACCTATGCACGTCGGCCACTTCCGGAACAACGCTATCGGTGATGCTTTGCAGCGGATCTTCCGGTTCGTCGGTTACGACGTGACTTCAGAGAACTATCTCGGGGACTGGGGGACGCAGTACGGGAAGCTGGTGTACGCTTTCAAGGAGTACGGGAGCGAAGAGGAGTTCGAGAAGGAGCCGATGGAGCACATGTTCGACCTGTACGTTAAGTTCCATGAAGAAGCTGAAGAGGATGAAGAATTGGAAGAGAAAGGCAGGGAGTGGGCTCAGAGGATCGAGGACGGCGAAGAGGAGGCAGCAGATCTTTGGGAGCGGTTCAGAGAGGAGAGTATCGAGTACCACATGAAAGATTACGGGAGGATGGGGATCGATTTCGACCGTATCACAGGAGAATCTACTGTCGTTGAAGGTGCCGAAGATCTACTGGAGGAAGGGGTAGAGAAAGGTGCTATAAAGGAAGATCCAGACGGGAGCCTCTCCATCGAGTTCGATGAACTTCCGGACGTGGTGGTAAAGAAGGCGGATGGAACCACGCTCTACCTGTCCCGCGACCTAGCAAACCTGGAGAAGAGGAAAGAAAAAGAGGGATTCGATTACAACCTCTACGTCGTAGGTTCCGAACAGGAGCTCCACTTCCGTCAGGTCTTCCAGGCCGGTGACAGATTAGGGATCAACACTGAAGGGTGTGAACACATCTCTTACGGCCTCCTGGACCTGCCGGAAGGAGGCATGTCTTCGAGAGAGGGGAGGATAATCCGGCTCTCCGATCTCCTTGACAGATCTGTGGAGAAGGCTGAGGAGAAGTTAAAGGAAGAAGACAAGGATCTTGATGTTGCGGAGGCGGTAGGTATCGGGGCGGCGAAATACGCGAACCTGAAGGTATCGAGGAACAAGAAGATAACATTCGACTGGAAGAAGGTCCTGAGCTTTGAAGGTGACTCAGGCCCTTACCTGCAGTATTCCAACACCCGGGCGAAGAGCATCCTGAATAAGTCGGATAAAGAAGGAGATATGGTCGGAGAACTGAAGGATGATGAGTACAGGTTATTGAAAGAACTTTCGAGGTTTCCTGAGGTGGTTGAGAATACGGCCGAGCAGAGAGAGCCTGCGAAGCTGGCCAACTATCTCTCCCATCTCAGCGAGGAGTTCAACTCCTTCTATCACAGCTGCAGGGTGATCGGTGCGGAAAATGGGGAGATCGAAAGGAGGAGACTGAAGCTTGTGGAGCTTTTCAGAGAGGTTACCGATAGAGGTCTAAAACTTCTGGGAATAGAACCTCTAGACGAGATGTGAAAAGGAAGAAAGATATTAATCTACAGAGGTAATACTGGTGCAGGAGGAAGCTAGGACCTTCCTTAACAGGGACATGTCCTGCGGGATGAGTTCAAGCCCCCAGAAAGCATGTAGAAAGACGACCCGTTTCTTACAGTCCTGAGAACTAATCTTCTGAGTCCACTAGTCGTTCGACCAAACTTTCTGCATCGAAACGTTCAAGGTCCTGGTAACCCTGTCCTGTTCCGAGGTATAGGATCGGCTTCCCTGTAACGTAACCCAGTGAGAGCGCCGCACCACCTTTCTCATCGATATCCGCCTTGGTCAATACGAGTGCATCGAACCCTATCCTATCGTAAGCCTCAGCCTGTTCAAGAACATCGTTTCCTGCTAGTGCATCAACGACCAGAAGCTTCATATCCGGTTCGTTCACTTCTACAATCTTCTCCAACTCGTCCATCAGGTTGCGGTCTGAATGGGCTCTCCCTGCAGTGTCCGCGAGGACAGCGTCCTTCCCTTCCTTTTTCGCGTGCTCCATCGCATCGTAGATCACTGCGGCAGGGTCGGAACCGTACTCGTGACTTATACACTCAACTCCCAGGTTTTCAGCATGCTCCTGCAACTGTTCGATGGACGCGCTTCGGAAGGTGTCTCCCGCAGCCATTACTGGTCCGTAATCCCTGTCCTTCAACATGTGGGCGACTTTCGCTGCTGTCGTTGTCTTCCCTGACCCATTGAACCCCATGAAAAGTATAAGAGCCGGTTTTTCCTTCTCAACGACCTTTTCCAGTTCAGTGCTTTCCTGCTGCAGTACATCTCTCACCGCGTCCTCCAGCGCGGATTCCACGACCGCCCCTGCTTTTCTTCGGGGAACGGACTCTCCCACGAGCTCTTCCTTCATATCCTGTTTCAACCGGTCTATAACATCTACCGCGACGTTGCTCTTCAGTAACTGCTGCTCCAGATCCCACAATAGATCTTCCAGCATCTCCTCCGTGACCTCTTTTTCCGCGACAGTCTCCTTTGCCTTCTCCGAGAAACTGGATACCGAATCCTTCAGGCTGTCAAACATGCACATTTCACCCCAGGCGAGCTATAAAAATGAGTCAGTAATCATAGCATCCGGGACAGTTCCGCAGCGAGGTCTTCAGCCTGGTTTTCGAGAGGTTCATCGAATCCTTTCTCCCTCCACTCCCTTACCGTCATCCAGATGCCCCCCATCAGTACGAGTGCAGCAGTTTCAGGATCCGCCTCGTCGTCGATGAAACCCTGTTCCTGCCCCGCTTCTATCATACCGGATAGTTGTTCCCGTTTCTCACTCCGATGCTTGAGGAACTTTTGCTCCACCTCCGGATACTCCGCGAACAACTCATCGTCGAACAGGAAGGAGGTTACATGCGGGTTCTCCTCTATGCTTTCAAAGACGCTGGATAGAAGGTCGTTTAGAAGATCCTCCGGTTCACCGAAATTGGAAGGATTCATGTCCAGTAGATCGGCGGAGAACAGTTTCTCCGCGAGGCGTCGGACTATCTCCTCCTTCGAATCGAAATGCCGGTAGACCGCAGGTTCCGAGATACCGATCCGGTCCGCGATGTTCCGGACCGTGAGTTTGGATTGACCCTCCTCGTGGATGATGTGAAGAGACGCCTCCAGGATCTCTTCCTGCCTGGTCGCCGTGTCCTTTCTTTCGCTCCCCATCGGGATCTAAGTTAGTGTTAGATAACAAGATACTTAAAGTATAGGCTGTAACCAGGGGATATGAGAAAGATAACTGTACTCCTGACAGCCTTCCTGCTCGTTCTCCCCGCAGCGAGCGCTGCAGTCGAACCGATGATATCTATAGAAAACATCTCACCACAGCCAGCAGATCCTGGAGAAACAGTCAATGTTGATGTCCGCCTCAAGAACGATGGGGACACGGACGCGACGTTCGATCCTCTCCAGGTGAAGACGCCCGAAGGCGTGACGGTCATCGGCACTACCGCTTCATTCTCCGACGAGATCTCTATATGTGGCGGTTGCCAGGCGGTGGGAACGGTCTATCTGAAGGTCGAGAAGGACGCCACCACCGGTACCTATCCTCTCAGGTTCGACCTGGAACGCGAAGGTATAGGGGTCTCGAAGACTGTGGAGCTGCAGGTTGATGGCAGCCCTAACCTCCTGTTCAGTCTTTCCAACGTTTCAGTCGCTCCGGGAGAGACCATCGATAGCACGTTATCTGTAACCAACGTCGGGACAGAGCGCGCCACACAGGTCGTGGCCAATCCTGACAACGATCTCATCAGTTTCCAGCCCTCATCTGTTTCCCTGGGCTCCATACCTCCAGGTGAGACCTCTACAGCCCCGATAACCATCGAGGCAGATTCATCTATGGATAGCGGGATACAGAAGTTTTCCGCGGATATAGACTACCGGACTGATGGAGGAGAAGCCAGCATTACACGAACAGAAACGCTCTCGATCCGCCAGGTCGCAGAGCTCGCGGTTTCCGATGTTGACACAGGCTCGGCAACGATCGGAAAGACTTCCACTCTTCGCCTGGAACTGGAGAACCTCGGACCAGGAGAGGCTGAAAGGATCAAGACAGAACTGACATGTGACGGCGCCACCGTGAACCGGGAGACCGCATTCATCGGCCAGCTTGATGACGATGAGAGCGTTCCCGCTACTTTCGAACTGGTCCCTGACCGGAAGAACGTTGAATGTACTGTCGACACCAGCTACCGGGACGACACCGGTAGAAATATCAGCGAAACGTTCACCTTCTCAGCTACAGACCGCAGGAGTCCTCTTATGACCGCCGCTATCATCCTCGCAGTGATCGCTGGCATGGTCTACCTGTACTGGGGGAGACAGGGAGATGAACAGGCAGAAATATAGATTCATCTGGCTGATGGCCAGGCGGGACATCGTCGACGACCTGAAGATATCCGCTATCGTCATCGCGATGCTTGCTTTCTCCTTCCTCAACCTGACGTTCTTCCCAGCTTTCATCGACGGACTCAGTGAAACGTTCACCGCTTCATCCATCGAGACCCAGACCGGAGATGTCTCGATCCAGCCGGACGACTCCGAATATCTAAAGAACGCAGGCGGGCTGGAAGAGAAGGTGGAACGTTTGCCGGGGGTTCGGGAAGTGGAGAAACGGATCAGCATCACAGGACAGTTGCAGTATAAAGGAGAGACCAGGACTGTCGAGATCATCGGGACAGACTCTTACGGTGATGAGGCCTACACCTCCCGTATGAGGGAAGGTGAGTTTCTCAGGCGTAACATGGAGGACAGTATGGTCCTTGGTAATTCAGTAGCGGACGAGGAGGAGAGCTTCGGGGAGGAAGGGCTCGGGATCGACCCGGGACGGACACTGACATTCGCCGGGGAAAACCGGACTATGGACTTCTCAGTGATCGGGACCGTAGGACGGCCGGGACCGAGCAGTCTGACCCGTCAGGCGCTCATCTCCTACGAGACCGCAGAGGATTTAGTCGGCCGGGAAAACGTCGCGTCCTCTATCAAGATCCTGATCGATGAAAAGGAGAACGCGGACGACTTTAAACAGGAACTACAGGAACTGAACACCCGGGGAGATATCAAGACCTGGGATGAACGGTCTGATATGACTGAGGCGATCGACAGCACGTTCGCGATCGTGATAGCGATAATCTCTATCGTGGGGATAGTGATCGCGATCACCTCCATCGGCGTCGTCATATTCATCAACACCAGTAAGAGGACGCGGGAGATGGGTATAGTCCGCAGCATCGGCTCCCAGAAGTCTGCGGTCCGACGGATCTTTGTCCTTGAAGCGTTGCTGTTCGGGGTTCTCGGAGTGGCGCTCGGAAACCTGATACTCTTGAGTATCCATACCGTCCTGAACGCCTCTCCGATCGTATCTCCTATCGGACCGATCTCGACCGTGGTAACCCAGGACCTGCTGATCACAAGGAGTGCCTGGATGATGGCAGCAGCGCTCATCGCGGGTTACCTTCCAGCCTACCTCGTCTCAAACCGTGGAATCGTGGAGACTATCGAAGCAAGATGACCAACGCACTCGAAACCAGGGATCTCCGGAAACACTACGAGATGGGAGACGTCACAGTGAAAGCGCTGGAAGGCGTGGATATCGAGGTCGAAAGGGGAGATTTCGTCTCCATCATGGGGCCTTCCGGGAGCGGTAAGTCCACCCTGATGCACATGCTCGGGCTGCTGGACAACCCTACTTCAGGCAGAGTAATCATCGATGGGACGGAGACCGGGGATCTATCTGACACTATCAAGGCGAGGTTCCGCCTGGCGAAGATAGGATTCATCTTCCAGTTCTATTCCCTCCTCTCAGGGTTCTCCGCCCTGGAGAACACGTACATGCCGCTTTTAATGAACGGGACAGAGACAAATGAAGCGAAAGAGAGAGCGAAGGAGGCGCTCGACAAGGTAGGTCTCAGCGATCGGATCCAGCATACCCCGAGCGAGCTTTCAGGCGGTCAGAGGCAGCGAGTGGCTATCGCACGCGCGATAGTGAACGAACCGGAGATCGTGCTGGCAGACGAGGCTACTTCAGAACTGGATACGGAGACATCCAGAGATATAATGGATACGTTCCGGAACGTCGCGGAGAGCGGTCAGACCGTGATCACGGTCAACCACGAGGAGTCGCTCGGGCAAGAAGCAGACAGGATCATCTGGCTAGAGGACGGGGAGATAGTCGACCGCTAACCCCATCTTCTCTTCCCGAAGTAGAGCAGAGCGAACAGGACCACGAAAGGAAGCAGATAACCTGCTCCTACGATCATCAGGTTGACGCTCTTGAACACTCCCTGGTAGGAATCGGTGAACGCCTGTCTCAGTTCGAATCGGGATTCGAACGCGGTAGCTTCCTCCATCGTGATGGTGACAGAAGCGTATTCTGTCCGTTCCTCCAGCCTTGAGAACTCGTTCTCCAGGTACTGTATCCTTGTCCTCAGCTCTCCCATCCTCTCCTGGATCTTGATCAGGTTCTCCACATCGTCCGTCCGGTTCATCAGTTCCTGTAAACGTTCCATCTCCTGCCTCTTGTTCTCCAACTCCAGCTTCAGTTCCGTATAACGCTGCGTGACATCGTCCACGTTCCTGTTCATAGAGTCGACCCCCCAACTATCTTCGATACCGGTCATGAATGCAGAAAGGTTGTCCTCAGGTACTTTGACCTCCATCCTGCCCGAATCGCCCAGATTTCTGTCCAGCGAGGTGTAGAGAACGTAACCTCTGTAATCAGAAGCCATCGATTCTATCGAATCCTGGGATCCCCTAACGTCCTCAACGTCAATATCTATACGGGAACGAGTCACCGTCTTCCGCTCCTCAACGTCTGCTGCACCGCCAGAACTAAACCCTCTGTCCATCTCAGTAGATGCCGGAGCGGCGTCGCCGGCATAGGCCAGATTCTCGGTCTGCCTGCTGTCACTCATCCCGAAACCTTGTACCACAACACCTGTGATCAAGAGGAGCATTACCGCTACTGCGCCCATAACGTACCAGTTCCCTCTAAGATCTTCCAGTTCCATATCGAACAGTGAGTTAGAACGGTATAAAAATGGAGAGGTTACTGTTCGGTCTGAAACGAACACAGCCGTCATACTAAAAAATACGGTTCCCAGTAGGGAGGATATGGAGCTCGACTACAGTTCAGTGAAGGCTCTCTCCTCCCCCACGAGGATCCGCATCCTTTCCGAAGTTATTGATAAGGAGAGGAATCCTACAGATCTTAGCGAAGAGCTGGGCAAGAGCAAATCAACCGTCTCGTCCCACCTCTCCACCCTTGAAGAGGCAGGACTGGTGGAGAAGAACGAAAAGGAGGGTAGGAGGCGGGTGATGTACTCCGCCAGCAGGAAAGCAGAGGCGATCGTGAAAGGGAAGGAAAGGAAGGTCAAGTTCTCAGTAGTTTCTTCAGCTATCTCAGGGTTAGCAGGGATAGCACTTCTCAGCGGTCTTCCCTGGAACGCGGGTTCACAGTACACATCGGACGGGATGGGTACGATGGCGATGGAAGCAGAGGATGCGGCAAGAGAGTCCTCCAGTCTCCTGATGCAGGACCCTATCGTCTTCGGTATCGGAGTCCTGGCACTTGCTGTAGCGGTCTTTGCGATGGTCTATGCACTGACATTACACCGGTTGCCGGAGAAATGAAAACTGAGTCAGCCCTGCATAGCGCCCTGTAACTTCTGCAACTTCGGTCTCAGTTCTTCCATCCTGTCCTGCAGCTCCTCCTGCTGTTCCTGGATCCTTTCCATAGTCTCCTGTAGATCGTCCTTCCTGCCACCCAGGAGCTCCTTCGCGTCGTCGATATCCCTACGCGAAAAGGTATCGGCACCAAGGTCCACGAGCACTTCTTCCGTATCCGTTACCTTCCCTTTGGCGAACGCTCCCTCGCCCAGAGGGAAGAATATCTCATCACCCTCCTCTGAATTATCGATCTCCTCTACCGCGTCCACGGTCTCTTCGATATCTACTATCTCCTCGGAGACCTCTTCAGTGTATTCTTCTAGAGCTTCCATCTGCTGCTGGATGGTCTGGAACTCCTGGAAGGCTTCCTGCATCTCTTCTTGTTCCATCCTATTCCACCTCGTCTATCGAGACGTTCGCCCTGGAAATCCCGTGTTCGGAGGTGAGACTGGACAGGATCAGGTCCCGGGCATGTTCTTCAGACTCCGCTTCGACCTCTCGTGAAAACTCCTGTACTCCTCTTCCTAGTTCGATGGAACCTTTCATCGTGTAAGCATCAGACATGAAAATCTCCTGTGAAAGCAGGTTCTGGAACGTTTTTAAAGGTGGGTGGGTCGAAGACTATTTTCTGCAAAGGAAGTCCGCGAAGTCATTATGATCTTTCCTTTTTGGTGCTGCCTCCCTAAGAATCTCGAACCCTGCTGATTCAAGCTTATCTTCCGCCTCCTCCATCGGAACGTAATACCTTTCCACCGCTGAACCCCATTTCTCGGTTACATTCATCCCCTCACCTATCTTGAAGGTTATGTAGAGGATTCCTCCATCCTTCAGGATCCTGTGGAACTCCGAAAGGGCAAGTTCCATGTCTTCAGGCGGCAGGAACATGATTGCAGCGCTGCAGAACACTCCATCGAAAGTACCGTTATCGAACTCCAGGTCACGGATGTCGCCGGTTCGGAAGTCTCCACCGTAACGTTTCTCTGCGTACTCCACCGAACCAGGGGCGATGTCAACTCCAACGACTTCAAGTTCCTTCTCGCGGAGATAGGCGGTGTGACGGCCTGGACCGCAACCTGCATCCAGCACCTTTCCAGAGCCTAAACTTCCAGCGAAATCATCACGGAACTCCAGGAATCGATCAGATACGTTCTCTTCCCTCATCGCCTCGAACTGTTCTTCCGGGTTCTCCGAATAGAAGCTTGCAGGTTCTTCCGTCATGATCAGTCCTCCAGATCTATCTTAAGGGCTAGGAACCTTTCATATTCCTCTATAAGTGCCTTCAAAGCCGGTCTTTCAGACATACACCTCTACCTGTAGGATACCTTTTCCTCTTCCATCCCGTCTATTTCGTTCTGGTAGCGAGAGAGAACAAACAGGAGGTCTGAGAGGCGGTTGATATAGGTTGATAGATCAGAGTCCACACCTTCCTCTTCGTCCAGTTTGACTATCCTTCTTTCCACCCTGCGGCATACTGAACGGGAGTAATGGAGTATTGATCCGGCCTCGGAGCCTCCCGGTATTATAAAACCGTCTATCTCTGGTAGCTCCTCCTCGTAGTTATCTATCTTCTCCTCGAGCCATTCCACGTGCTCCTGTGAGACCTCCTTGTCACCCTTACCCTCAACGTCTGCAAGCTGCGCCATAAGAACGTGGAGATGGTTCTGCACGTGTTCGAGGTCCTCCTGGATCTCGGGGTCCGCATGGGCCGCGGCGTGGCCGAGGAGCCCTATAAGCTCATCCGCCGATCCGTACCCCTCGATACGGTGGGAAGCTTTCGAAAGCCTTTTATCCGAACCCCAGAGGTCTGTCCGGCCCTGGTCGCCTCTCCCAGTGTAGATAGACATGTAAGAACAATGTTATTCCTTGCTTTTATTCGTTCAGATGGAACCAGGCTCAGATTTACAGGAGATGGAAATTTGAACCCCTCTTATAAAGACAGCTCGTGAACTGGAAGAGAGGCCCGGAAAGAGTTACAGGAGGTTTTAAATATTTACAATATTTACAAACACCTCATGGGCGGAGCCACCAAAAGGATCCCTGTCTCCGAAGAGACTTGGAAAGAGCTCGGGAAGGAGAAAGAACCTGGACAGACCTGGGACGAGCTCCTGAAAGATCTGAATATAGAGGCAGAGAAGGCGAAGCTGGTGGAAACTGCCCACAAAATGGAAGATGGAGAGATCGAGGGAGTCCCTCTCGATGACGTATGAAATCCGCCTGGGGCCTCCCGCCCACGAATACCTCCAGAACTTGGATCCAAAAAGCAGGCACATCGTCCGTGAAAATCTCGGGAAACTCGAGGACGATCCTTTTCCAAGACACGGAAGCGGTCTGGGCGATGTCGAGAAGGTGACTGTGGAAGGGAAAGAATTCTACCGTATACATATCGGCCGGACACACACCGCCTTCTACCGGATCGACGAAGAGAACATGAAGGTCAACGTGGCCGATATAACCGATATCGACAAGGCCCGCAGGATGTACGACTAATAGGATGCGCCGGCCGTGAACTGACCAAAGTGTCCACTTCGCCTCATTTTCATCAGGACTGAGTGGCGAAGCAGACTTTATAATTACAGCATCGGTATCTATGGGTATGAGCGATTACTGGCATCCAGATGTCGATGATGTGGTCACGGCGCACGAGTATGCCGGCTTTGTCAGCAGGATTCGCACCACCGGTTTCCTTAAGTCCAGCGAATACGGCATCGAGAAGATACAGGAAGTCATTGACGAAGCAGAAGAACAGGAAGACCTCTACACAGCGGCCGCGGTCTACCTCAAACAGCTTATCAAGAAGCACCCGTTCTCGGATGGTAACCACAGGACGGCCTACATCGTCGCACTCCAGTTCGTTCGTGAGAATGACGGGACGTTCGTACCTGAACAGACGCTTTCAGACGAAGAAATAGCAGATGTTTTAAAAGATGAAATAAAATTCAAGGATGTAGAAGACATCGCGGAATGGATCAGAAACGGTGAATCCCTATGAAAGACGACAACATCGAGCAGATGAAGGAAAAGTACCGGACCCGGAAGCAGCTGCGGGAACTCGTGGAAGAGGAGCAGGGAGTTCTCCAGGCGTTAGAATAGACGGCTTTACCTCTTTTTAACTGGAGTCCATAGTAGTTTCCTGTGATTCGGCGAATAGATCTGTCCTGGAAACGTGTAATGCTTGGTTTAGGCGTAATCGCTCTTCTTATTGTTGGATTTGTCCTCTACGTGAATGGGGTGAACGCCGTGACGTCGTCGCGGGCTCCCTACGTCACGAACACGTCGTGCGGCCTCCTCTTCCCCAACGGCACGTTCCAGGGATGTCCCGGCGCGATGGAGTGCTACGACGTACCGGACCGCTTCGCTGTCGGTGCCCGGTGCGTGGAGCCAGGGTACGAGGTCGATTTCTGCGGAGTCCTGACTACAGGTCTGAAGTTGCAATCACAGCCGCCCAGCCTCGACTGCTCGCCGGTGTACGACCCGTTCGAGGTTCTGAAGCGGACACCCCACGTCCTCAGTGCCATATCGGAGTGAAAAACCCAGAGAACCTATTACGGGAAATCAGGCCAAGCACGTGATTTGAACGCTTTGTCAAATGTTCGCAAAGTGAATTGAATCCGATACCGGAAACAGAAAGTGCGCCGTACCGGCTTCTCCGCGAGGAGATGGCGGTCCAAGCATATCCGCAGGATATGCGCCGGCCGGGATTCGAATAAAGTGTTCAGTTCGCCTCATTTTGAGTAATGGAGAGTGGTAAAGCAGTTCTTATAAGTGCAGTATTTTTTGGTCTTCGTCGAACAGTAACCCCTTCATTTAATAATCAACAACTTCCTTCCCTGAATAATGGCCTTGCTAGAAGTCGTCCCTGGCGTTAATCTGAAGCAAGGGTGCCCAGTAAATCCTACGAACGCGACGAGGGGATGCATGGGTCCCGAAGGGATGTACTGGACCGTTTTCGGGACCGAGGCCAGATTCCTGGAACTGCATGCAGCCGCTGCAGTGTTGGCCGGGCTTCTATTGGTGGGACTACTTGAATTTCTGGATCGG
>JALIDP010000021.1 GCA_022865215.1 Candidatus Nanohalarchaeota archaeon QJJ-7
GCTATCACTAGTACAAGGAGTAGCGGTACTGCATATTTCAGATTCTCATTGATTCTCTCGAGAGCTTCCTCTATCTTTGAGAGGCTGAAGGCGGCGATTATAGCGTAGAAGGGTGTGAGTGATATCGCATGCCTGATGAAGTTCTTCCCGATGAAGACTCTCATCTGGCTAATGGAGAATGTCTGCTCCATGCTGTAGAACCCATAGATTATGTAACCGGAAATTAAGATGAAGAGAGACAGAAAAATTAGCCCGAAGAGGAAGTATTCTCTGGATCTATTGCGAGAGATATAGATGAAGTAACCGAAGGCAAGGAAGCTGATGATGGGGATGTAGTAGTTCGTCTCTATCAGGTAGTATCCCAGCTCGCCGAAATACATGAGGAGGAGTCCGAAAGCCTTCGTGGGGATGTAATCTATCGAGAACTTGGGGGAATTATACTGTAGGGTTGGTTCGTAAATGATAATCCACTTCAGGATAGGGAGGAATATCAGGGTGCCGATACCGGTAAGCGTCAGGTAATCGTTCAGCCGGTCGGAACGGAGCTCTTCAAGAATTCCGCTTTTTTTCTCCCACAGGAAGAAAATGATATAGATAGGGGGGAGGATAAGGAAGGATCTTACCGTGTAGACTGCGAACGCAGTGGAGAATATGGTCAGGAGCCACATCTTGTTATCGTCCAATCTCATGCCGGAGAGGAATGAGAGGAGCGATAACAAGACGAAGAAGAGACCGAAAGTCCGCATGTGGCCAGTACTCGCCCAGAGGACTAAGATAGGAATAGTGGCGTAGATTAGGGAGGCATAAAGGGAAAGTTTCTCCCGCTCGAAGGCGAGGTAACTCACGAGAAACACTAAGAGGATGCTGAGGGACATCATGATTCCAGAGAGAGCCAGCGCGTAGTAGCTGTTTACCCCGCCGATTGCGAGGAATACAAGGCTTATCAGGAGGGTAGCTCCAGGGGGACTGGTATGTTTCGAGTATGAGAGACAGTTCCCTACCGTACCCGCATCGCACCGGTAGAAATAGTGGCCTGTCTCGAGTATGCCCTTGCTAGACTCTATAAAATTGTATCCGTCCGTATGCGTCCCGAAGAAATAGAATTGGTTGAAGAGGAGGAACCCCACAAGGAATACACCTCCAAGGATTATCCAGGTCCTCCTTGAGATACCTGTGAAGAGATCTCTGAAATTCCGGATATTGACCGAGGTGAAGACCACCACAAGAGCCAGATTTATCGTGAGGAAAACCATCCAGGGGTTGGACAGGAAATTGGAGAGGTGGCTCATCTTCCTATTAGTTATAGTTCATATATTCTGAGTTTTTTTGTTCTCATGTTTCAACGGTACCTCCGGAAGCAACACCGGAAACAATAGCTGTCCTCGAAGACTCCATCTTCATGTATTCTTTTCCTTATTTGCCGAAACTTTTCATTGTTCCAGACCTCGCTGAGGTTTTCTTCAGTTGCGTCACCGACGACAACATCCTTGTCCGGGACCAGTTTCGGGCAGGAAGCTACCTTCCCTGAAGGAAGGATCTCCATCTTCAGCCAGGGAGCTATACATTTGGTGCCAGGGAATGACGGATTTAGATAGTACTCTTCAAAGTCCTCTTCTCTAACTGGGGGGAAGAATATCGAGGGGATATCCATATCCTCGACCTTCCTTTTCTGCGATCTGACGGTTTCTATGTCGATCTCCTCGTTGATGGTTTCCTCTCGGGAGAAGGAAAGGTGATTGAAGACTATAGCGGATATTCCCAGATCCTTGAAATCTCTGCTGATCCTGGCAAGGTCGTTCTGGTTCTGTGGAGTGATTGGACAGTTAACATTGATCAGAGGGGGAGATGAAAAGGAATTAATCCTTTCAACTGCTTCCAGTACGTAGCTGTATTCTGTCGTGTTGACTGAGATATTTATCTCATCCAGTCCCTCCATAGTGTCCGATGCCATCCACCCGGCGTCCACGCCGTTCGTGGTCATGGAGACGCGGTAACCTCTCTCGTGGAACAGGTCTATCACCTCTTCGATATTTTCGTGAACGGTCGGTTCACCACCGAACAAATGGATCTTGGGTTTATAGGGGAAATCGATATTATCTTCGATCTTTTCCAACGTTTCAACGTCCAGCTCCTCGTTCCCGGCCACATCCATCAGTTCCTTCTGATTGCAGAAAGAACAGCCAAGGTTGCATTCATAGGTCAACATGATGCGGAGATAGAACGGGGGCGGTGCGAAGCTCGAGTATCTCATCAGACCCGCAAGTCTGCTCAGCTTCGAGGTGGCCAGCACCTGCAGCTTCTTGGTGTTCATGCTCTATCCTCTGGGACCGGTGTAGAGATTCCTCCTGCCAATCCATTCTTCCGTAACCATAAATAGTTTCTCTCTGTCTCTTCAGGACCGGAAGATATAGAAGTGTTTAACAGGAACGTCTGAACGTCCGATGAAGAACTCCCTGCTTGCAAGTAAAGATATAATGGCGAGCTGGTTCCGGGGAGAGAGCAGACCAGTCGCGGTCCGATGGAACCTGACGTATCGCTGTAATTTCGACTGCAGGTACTGTAATTTGCCGGAGAAGGCAGACAGGGACGAGGAGCTCTCTACGGATAAGGTACTTGAGAGGCTGGAGGAGATGGGGGGTGAGGGAGTCCGGAGGATATCATTCTCAGGAGGTGAACCACTTCTCAGAGAAGATATCGGGGAGATACTCGATAAGGCCCAGGAGGAGGGCATCACCGCCACCATGAACACCAACGGGACACTTATCCCCCACAGGATAGACGATATAAGGAACGCGGATCTTCTTAAGGTGAGCATCGATGGTCCGGAGGAGGTTCATAGCCGCTACAGGCAGGACTTCGAAAAGGTGATGGATGGGGTGGAGACTGCGCGGGAGGAGGGAATCCCTGTCACACTCGCGACGACGTTCACTGAGGCGAACGTTGACCAC
This sequence comes from Candidatus Nanohalarchaeota archaeon QJJ-7, assembly GCA_022865215.1. Lineage (GTDB taxonomy): Archaea > Nanohalarchaeota > Nanosalinia > Nanosalinales > Nanohalalkaliarchaeaceae > JALIDP01. Next base: position 2,949 of record JALIDP010000021.1, read on the forward strand.
TTGGAGGAGATGGTGGAGATTGCGCAGGAGCATGGAACTATGATCGCCATCCAGCGGGCCTCTGACCTCTACGAGAACTTCGGTGAGGCTCAGGAGATTCTGCCCTCGCAGGAGAAGGCCGATGAGGGTATGGAGAAGGTTATGGAGTTGAAGAGGGAGAACCCGGGAGTGATACGGAACTCGATGCGGCACCTGAGGCTGATAAAGGACTACCCTGATCACGAGCAGGTCTCCTGCACTGCCGGGAAACTTTTCTACATGGTCATGCCTGATGGGGCTCTCCGACCTTGCGACAGGATACCTGCCCAGCAGGAGCTTCCCAATATCGAAGACAAGAGTTTCGGCGAGGCTTACAGGGAGTTGGACAGGGTGGAATGTTATGGCTGTCCCTTCTGTGGGTCGATGGAACTCAATTACCTATACAACTTGGAAGTTGATGTTATCAGTGACTTGCTGAAGTTCCTAAGGACCGGTGGGAACAGGGTGGAAACATGAAACTTTCTGAAGGGTCTATTAAATGAAGTCAGACTGGAGGACTTAAGTATGGGAGGACTATTTTTAGGGTTTTTGACTTTGATAGGCAGGATATACTCTAATAATTACAATCTTTTGACACAGTATTCAGCTTTTCTCGCCCTTTCGGTAGTTGCACTCTTTGTGGTGTTTCTTGCAGTGAAGATTCCTCTACTCAAGAAGAAGTTTTTAGAGGGTATTGACCTATTGACCATTGTCTTTTTGACATTAATCCTTGTTTTTTCTGCTTCAGCACTCTTTAGTGGCTTCCATGGCTGTTCTCAGGGAGGAGATTGTACACCCCAACTTGAAGGGGCAAGAGAGATTATGGAGGCCGGTGAGTCAGATCATGGAAGCGAGTATGGAGCACTAGTCATAACTTCAATGCTCTTTTCATTTTTTGGCATCGATTATTTTCTGCCAGCCTTCGCATCATCTTTCTTCGGTTTAGTGACTGTTTTATTGGCCTTTATTGTGGGTAAGACGCTGAAGGACAACCACTTGGGCCTCATATCTGCATTTATATTTGCCTCTTCGGAATTCCTGATAGTGTGGTCGAAAGATATTGAACTCTATTCAGCAACTATCACCTTCCTTATGTTCGCCATTTTATCTTTCCTGTTATATTTTGAGGAGGAGTCTGATGTCTGGATTCTTGGTCTAGGTGTTATATCTACTACTTTTGCTATGATGATTAGAATAGAGGCGATTTTCTTCTTACCCGTACTGTTCTTCTATTCCTTTATGGGACGTAAGGAGATTAGGAGACACCATATTTCGGTTTTCCTTTTAATCCTACTGGCAGTTCCCACATTAATGGGGAGTATTCACACCCAGTATCTCATATATTCAGGTGGCGATGATATTGTGGCTGCTGAAGGTTTCAATATGGTGACGGAGACTATGGAAAATATTCCTCGTTTCTTATTGGAGGTTATGACTGAGTTTAATTCGTATCTTGTCTCTGGATTATTTCTTATCGGCCTTTCTTGGTCCTTTAAACGGAGGAAATCTTCCCAAATGTTTTTCGCTATATTTTTCCTGATATTCTTCCTGTTTTCGACCTTCGCTATCACACTTCTGCTAGAGTATGGTTATGGAGACAATATTGCTTACAGTAGAAGCCTTTTACCTCTACAGATACCTTTGTTAATGCTTTCCTCCCTAGGTCTAAATAGAGTTCTTGAATGGATGGAGCAGTCTCTCGGAAAGGATCTGGACAAAATGTTCTATTTCCTCGCTGTTCCTCTTGCTGTTCTATTACTTATGACTCAGCCCTCTTTATCTACTCAAAGTACTCCTCAATACGCTGAGATGGTGAAGTATTCCCAAGAGCTTCCTAGAGGTTGTAAGATTCTGGCAGGCCGATCTCAAGTAGTGGAAGTACACAGAGATATGGACGTAATCCAGCTAGGAGAGGTCAAGAACAGGAGCAGGCTTGAAAGCATTGTTCAAGACAATAATTGCGTGATTTTATCCTATGATCGTCTCTGTAAGGTGGAAAAGCCAGGCCCTACAGGATACGAGAACTGTAATTGGATTATGGATACGTGGGATACGGAACCACTAAAGGAGTTTAGTAACGGATATGGATACTATAGGATAAAGTCCGACTGATTTGTTTTTTTGGTAAGAACTTCTCGGTATGGAGGAGACCAACGTTTAAAGATATATACGGATAAAATCACTTTAGGAGAGGTTTCTGGATGAACGTGAAGCTTCTGAGGGAGGCCTGGTAAAGATGGATCTGATCGATAAGATAGGGGCCGGGATGAGTCTCCTCCGTTCCAGGTACGGGACTTCCAGAATACCGCTCACAGTAAGTATAGAGGTCACCCGGAGATGCAACGCGGACTGTGACTACTGTGATTATAAAGGAGAAGGGGAGGAGATCTCCACTTCTGAGCTGAAAGAGATGCTGGAAGAGATGGCGGAACTTGGGACGAGACAGGTGGTTCTGACTGGGGGAGAGCCCTTGATGAGGGACGATATAGGTGAGGTGGTATCATCATGCAAGGATCTGGGGATGGACGTGAAGCTGAACTCCAACGGTGCACTGGTTCCCTACCGCCTCGACGATATAGAGGAGGTGGACAAGCTGACTGTGAGCATCGACGGTCCCCCGAAGGTCCATAACTCCTTGAGAGGTGAGGAGAGCTTCGGGAAGGCCATGGAGGGGATTAAAAATGCGAAAGATGCTGGGATATCTGTAAGCATGACAACGGTTATATCAACAGGCAACAGCGATAGCCTGGACTGGGTTGTGGAGAAGAGCAGGGAGTTAGGTGTCCCTGTGAACTTCCAGATAGCGGTTGGTGGAGGGCCTGCAGGTAACGAAAAATACGGGGTTCATACGTTACCGAAAGAAGAGATAGACGAAAAGGTCGAACAGCTGAAGGAGTACAAGCGGGAGAATCCGGAACTGGTCGCGCCTTCCATCCCGACTCTCGATACCATAAAGAAGGTCTACGTTGATGAGGAGGAAGTAAAATGTGGTTTAGGTGTGATAGGGGCCAGGATAGAGCGAGGAGATATAACTCATTGCGCTCACTCCCGGAATTCGTCCGGTCTCGATGAAGGTTTCGAGGAGGGATGGCGAGAGCTATCGGAGGAACCGGACTGTAATTATGCCTGTTGCACCGGGAACCTAGAGCTTTCCAACGTCTACGGGCTGGAACCCCGAACTCTGCAGGAACACATATTTATGGACAAGTATTGAGAGAGGTTATAGGATGCGAGTTGGGAGTCTATGAGCTTGGTAATGGCGATAGTCGAATGGATAACCGGGTTCTGGCCTCTGCTGGAACCCGCGGTTGAATATACGCCCTTCCTGGCCCTCGGGCTCCTGATCCTATTCATTATCCGTTCAAGGAAAGAGTTCCGGAAGAGCTTTGAAGGGATGAGTATCTGGGAGGGACTGGCGCTTATCCTGCTTCTAGTGATGGGGAGTTCTTTTCTCTTTGCCGGGACTCACGGCTGCTCCCAGACGGGGGACTGTGAAGATAAGCTTACGACCGCAAGGAATTATGTGGAGTCGGGAGATTTCATCCCGGCAACTCCTTCACCCTCATCTGGACTGGATTCTTACTGGACAGATCACGGGGTTCTCGCTCTGATGTCTGTACTCATACTAATTTTCGGCACCAGTTATATCCTCCCTGCATACTTCGCCTCCTTCCTGGGAGTTCTTAACGTACTGATAGCATTCCTCCTAGGGACAGAGATTAGAGATTGGGAGCTCGGCCTCTTTTCTGCCGCGCTTTTCGCCACTTCTGAATTCTTGATTATCTGGGCAAAAGATATCGAGCTCTATTCAGCAGTTATAACATTCCTACTTCTTTCATCTCTTTCCCTCATCATGTATACCCGCAGAAATGAAACCCCTTCACTGTTGGGGATATCTGTTTTATCTTCTGCTCTAGCAGTGATGATACGTATAGAGGCTATCTTCTTCGTACCGATCCTCTTGGTGTATCTTTTCATGGAGCGGACAAGGTGGGACTGGAGACATTTACCTCTTCTCCTCCTACTACTTCTCGCTCTCCCCACTGCTACAGGAGACATTTTGTTCGAATATGGACACTATACTTCGGGAGTGGATTCGACCAGTATATCGGACACGGGAGGCCTGAGTATTGATTTTCTGGGAACTCTACCTATAATCCTCAGTAGGGTATTCCTCGATTATAACTCGTTACTGGTCCTACCGCTGTTTATTGTAGGGGCTTTGTCTTCTCTGATAGATAGAAACCGGAAAGAGAAGTTCCTATTGATATTCTTCATAGCTTTTCAGATTCTCTTGACGATTGCAGCAGCGGTCCATATGCAGTACGGCACAGGCTCAGGTTTCAATTCTTCCCGGTTCCTGCAGCCCCTGCAGATTCCTGTATTGATGATGGCGGCTTTAGGAGTCAGGAATCTACTTGAGGAATTGGAGAACTTGATAGGAGGGAAAGAGATCATTATACTAGCATTTGCGGGACTCCTTACAGTTTCCCTTCTGGTGACCTCTCCCAATATAAGACCAAAGTCTCAACCGTCCAACGAAGAGATAATAAGTTATTCCCAAGAAATCCCTGAGAGATGTACTGTTGTAGCGGTCAGACCTTCAGTTGTAAAAGTACACAAGGATTTCAACGTAATAGACATCTCCAGAGACGAAACTTTCCATTTTTCGATGATAGATAAGAAAGTCAGAGAGGGTTGTGTGTATCTTTGGGTGGATAAATTCTGTATACAGGATACCCCAGGGTTTGAAGGTGTCGAAAACTGTGATGAGGTCATGGAGAGATATGAGACAGAAGAAGTGAAGAGTTTCGATAACGGCCACAGGATTCTAAGGCTGGTCGGAAAGCAGCCCTGACAGATATTTCCAAGTTTTAAATCCTTGCGTTTACATATCTCTGTAGGGATAAGTCCGTTATGAAAATAGCGCTTCTCCACAACCCGTACAGGTATCAGGAGTTCATGGAGAACCTGGATTTCGTGGCGAACAATTTCGGGACTCTTCCTCCTCTGGGTATAATGTACGTCTCTTCCCTTCTACAAGAGGAGGGACACGAGACCGAGATAGTGGACGTGAAGGCGGAAGGACTGGAATTTGAGGAGGTGGTGGAGCGGCTGGAGGATTTCGATCCCGATGCCCTCGGGGTCATGGTTATACCTTTTACGGCGGCTATAACGATGGATTGGGCGGAGAAACTGGAAGAGAGGCTCAATGTGCCTGTAATTGCAGGTAACTACGCCGTGTTGAAATATCCTGAAGCGGTTCTCTCGAACGACTTCATCGACTACGCCGTCGTGGGATCCGCTAAGGAAACGATGCCCGAGATTCTCAGAGCCATCGATACTGGTGAGAGGAAGAATCTGGAAAATATAGAAGGTGTCGGGTTCAGGGAGGATGGAGAAGTAGTGGTTAATCCGCCGGAAGAACATACAGAGAACCTGGATGATCTCCCCTATCCGGACCGTGGCTCGGTTGACGCCTCCAACTACCATTCGATGGCGTCCAAGGGAGGAAATTTCACCATCATGGTGACTTCCTACGGTTGTATATACAACTGTGTTTTCTGTGACATGGGAGACTTCGGTTACAGGGAAAGAGATCCAGAAGACGTTGTTGATGAGATGGAAGAGATAGTTGAGGAGCACGGTATAGGAGAGATAGATATATTCGACCGCGATTTTCTCATAAACAAGGAGCGGACGAAGGAGATCTGTCAGGAGATAGTCGACAGGGATCTGGAAGTGGAATGGTCCTGTCGTACACGGGTGGACCAGGTTGACCGCGAGACTTTATCACTGATGGAGGATGCGGGTTGCCGTCTCATACTCTACGGTATAGAGTCCGGGAATCAGGAGATGCTGGACCGTGATCATAAGGGTATAACTAAACAGCAGGTCCGAGAGGCGTTGAGCATGACTCAGGAGGAGGGGATGGAAACCCTCGGGTTCTTCATCATAGGACATCCCGGTGAGACAGAGAAGGAGATAGAACAGACGATAGAGTTTGCCAAGGAGCTGCCTCTGGACTACGCCCAGTTCTTCAAGATGACAGGTAAACCTGGGACTGAACTCTATCAGGAGGTGAAGGACGATATGGGGTATGATTATTTCGAGAGACTTGTAGCCGGAGAGGCTGAGGAGATGGAACTACCGAGGCCATGGACGGATATGACCAGCGAGGAGTTGGAGGAGTGGGTTTCTTATGCCTACAAGGAGTTCTATCTGAGGCCATCTTATATCTGGAGGCGGATGAAAAAGATAAGATCTCTGGATGAATTCAAACGTAACGCTTCGGTAGCCCTGAAGCTGATGAGGTCCACTCTTTGAATTGCTTGATATATTTCTGGAGTCGAATAGCTGAGCCAGAACAGAAAGTAATGAAGAACGGATCATAGTCCAGGAAGATTGATAAGGATATACAATAGATTTTAGAAACGAGTAATGTGTGGGATAACAGGTTTTCTAGGGGTAGGAGACAGGGAACTGGTGGAGAGGATGACCTCAAGGTTGGTCCACAGGGGGCCTGACAATGAGGGCTACTATATCGACGATAACGTTTCTCTGGGGAACAGGAGGCTATCGATTATAGGGCTGGAGGCCGGAGACCAGCCCGTCCACAATGAGGACGAGACGGTCTGGGTCACGTACAACGGTGAGATCTACAACTACCAGGAGCTCAGGGAGGAACTGAGGAAAAGAGGCCACAGTTTTTACACAGATGCAGATACCGAGGTGATAGTCCACGGTTACGAGGAGTGGGGTAAGGATTGCGTGGAACGGTTCGAGGGCATGTTCGCGTTCGCTGTCTGGGACTCGGAGGAAGAGGAGCTGTTCCTGGCGAGAGACAGGACAGGGAAGAAACCTCTCTACTATTTCGAGGGAGACAGGTTCTACTTCGGCTCCGAGATAAAAGCATTGCTGGAGGCGGAAGAAGTTCCCCGGCAAGTGGATGAAACATGCTTGAAAGAGTACTTCGCGCTTGGATACGTCACAGCACCCAACACCCTTTTTGAAGGTGTGAAGAAACTCCCGCCCGGTCACAAAATGTATGTCCGTGACGGAGAGATAGATATCGACCGGTATTACCACTTCAGGAACCAGGAAGAGTTCCAGGGGTCAGAGGAGAAGGCTGCCGACATCCTGTCATCCAAGCTGGAAGATACGGTGGAGAAGTGGAGCTTATCAGACGTTCCGGTAGGCGCTTTTCTTTCAGGAGGTATAGATTCTTCCGCTGTAGTGAGCCTGCTGCAGAGAAAATCCGATAACCCGGTTAATACCTATACCATAGGGTTCGGTTCCGAGAAGTTCGACGAGATAGAGCCAGCGGAACGCACTGCCGAGGAACTCGGTACAGATCACACTTCATTCACCATGGAGCCAGGTGATTTGGAGCTGATGCCAGGGATTGTTTACCATTTTGACGATCTTCTTGCTGATCAGGCGGTGGTTCCGAACTACCTTCTCTCGAGGAAAGCTTCGGAAGACCTGAAGGTGGTGGTGACCGGTTCCGGAGGGGACGAGCTCTTCGCGGGATACGAGCATCACACCATTATGAGGAAGGGAGATAGATACCTGAGACCCTTCCCTAAGAAGGTGCGGAGAATAGTGCCCTGGACTTTAGATAAAGTTCCTGACGAGGCTCTGGACAGGTTCTTCCCCTACACATCCGAACTCGGACCCAAAGGGAAGGAAAGGTTGAGGGACTACCTGGACTCGGTTGATAACCCTGCGGAAGCCTATCTGCAAGTGAATGGCAAGTTCAAAGAGGGAGAGCTGGAAGAACTGATCGGAGAGGGAGAGTTCGATCTACCGCAGAGGTTCCAGGTTTACTTCGATGAACGGGATATCGTCCAGTCCATACTCGAGCTGGATATGGAGACGCACCTGGTGGATGAGATCCTGATGAAGACAGACAAGACATCGATGGCGTTCTCGCTTGAGGCCCGGACCCCTCTTCTGGGGAAGGAGGTCCTGGACTTCGTGTCCCGACTCCCTGTCGAGTACAAGGTAAGGCGGGGGAAGGGTAAGAGAGTGTTCCGCAGAGCGGTGAAAGACGTAGTCCCAGATCACGTTATGGAACGGAAGAAGCAGAGGTTCTTCATGCCTATCCACGACTGGATAGGTGGTGATATGAAATGGTTTGCAGAGGAGGTTTTGAACGATCGATCCGAGAACTACCTGGATGAGAAGTACGTCCAGCAGGCTCTGGCCGGACTCGATTCATCGCCTCTCTACTACGCAAGACAGATCTGGATCATGCTCAACTTCGAACTCTGGCACAGGACGTTTATACAGGGAGATTCGTTCGAGAGACTCGAATCCATCTAGACGGAGAGGTCTCCTTTCTCCCGGATCTTCCTCATCTCGGAGGAGTGTTTCAAGAACAGAGGAATCGATATCAGGACTACGACCCCGTAATTCGTTACGTGGTAGAACACTGCGAAACCGAGTGCAGTGCTTTTCTCCACGCCTAACAGGCCCAGAGCTGTGACGGCGAAGTATTCATGTGTCCCGAGGTTCCCTGGGCTGGAGGGGATCATCCCTCCGAGAGCTTCCACGCCCACGAGGAAAGCTGCTGAAAGGAAGGCAGCTTCGAGACCGAAAGCTTGCATCAGTATAAGTATGCCTACCACGTGGGGGATCCAGACAAGCGCTGAACTCAGGAATACTTTTATCATCTGACCCATTCCGTCTATCGCGGTGAAACCGTCCACCAGAAGTTCCACATGATCTTCGATGCGGTCCTGGAGAGGGGAGGGAAGGAATTTGACGAGTCGGAGAACGGCATCGGGATAGCGGTCGAGGAAGAACATCCCTCCGAACCCGGCCATCACTGTCCCGCTCCCCAGCCAGAAGATCAACGAGGGGAGGTCGATAGCGAGGATGAGGCCAGCGGAAACTGCTAAGATCAGGACTATGAGTATATCGAAGAAACGCGAGACCGCCACGGTACCGAGCAGGAACGTCTTGCTCTCATCCTCTCTGTTTCCGGCCAGGTAGGCCTTGGCCAGCTCTCCCATCCGTGCCGGAAGGAAATGGTTGAGGCACCAGCCCATAGAGTTGTATTCGAAGAGGCTGTGGGATGAGAACTCTTCTCCGAGAACGTAGTTCCAGCGGTAACCTCTCACGTAGAGGGAAAGGACCATGAAGAAGGCTCCCAGGACCACGAGTTCTAGAGAGACCCCGTGGAAGGATGAGAGGAACCGCTCTAAACTTACGTTCCGTACAGCGAAGTAGAGGAAGAACAGGCTGACCGTTATGCCTCCCAGGAGATTCCTCAGGTAGCGTCTCTTCATCTCTGATGGTATGTAAATTTCCTGAGGTTTAAACTATAGGGAGTTCCTGTACCCGGACGAAATTTTTATTAGTATAGGTAAAACCCTGTTATAGGAACAGGAATGGACTGGCCAATAATCTTCGAGTGCAACGAGAACTGTATCTCCTGCATCTACGACACGAGGCAGAGAGGGAACCAAGGGACGCCGTTCCTCGGCGAGGTCAAGGACGTTGTGGACAGCCTCGACCCGGAAAGTAACGGTGAAAACGACCACATAACCTTCACTGGCGGCGAGCCTACGATCCGGAAGAACTTCTTCTCCATCCTGGAGTACACGCGGGAGCAGTACCCGGACATGTACATGGCTATCGTCACGAACGGCAGGACTTTCAGCCAGGAAGAGAAGGCCGATAAACTGGCAGAAGTCGTGGGCGATAATTTTCAAGCAGGAGTGGCGTTCTACTCGCACAGGCCAGAGGTGCACGACGCGGTGACGCGGGTTGAAGGGAGCTGGGAGGATACTTTCCAGGGTCTGAAGAACCTTATCGAGAGGGGCATCCGGATAGAGCTGAGGGTGATAGTGGGGAGGTATAACTACAAGCACCTCGAAGAGACCGCGGAGTTCATCAAAGAGGAGCTTTCAGGGGTGGAGAGAGTGACCTTCATCAACATGAAGTATACAGGGAACGCGTACAGGAACCGCGAGCGCGTGTTCGTCAAGTACGAGGACTGTAACCCCGAGGTTCAGAAGGCTGTGGACGTTCTGGAAGGGGAGGACCTGGAGCTACGGATGTTCCATTTCCCTCTCTGCACGATAGAGGAGGACTACTGGGACTACGCTAAGGGGGTCACCAAGCAGGATCAGGAGCTGATGCTGCTGGACAGGTGCGAACGGTGCGCGGTAAGGGATATGTGTCCGAAGATCTGGAAGTCCTACTGGGTGATATCGCAGGACGAGTCCGAGTTCGAAGCCATTAAAAATGTGTAAGGTGAAAGAAGGACTATGGAAGGAGATACGCAGAACTCTGAGCTCTATTATATCTGCCCGGAATGCAACAAGGAACAGCTCGTGTACCTGACCCCCAACGTGATCGATGACGGAGAAGCCTACCGCTTCACGACTGCCTGCTCCGACTGCAAGACTGAACTAATGATAAAGGTCGGTTTCGATGTAGAAACTGCATTGAGAGGTGATGAGGATGAATGAGGAAGACGAGGTTCCTGAGAGCGAAGCCTCTGAAGATGTGGTCGAAGAGGAGGCCGAAGACGAAACTGGCGATGTTCTTTCTAAAGAATCTGATCTTGCTGAAGAAGATGTAGAGGATAGCGATGGAGAGGAACAGGGTGAAGAACTCTCTGAGGAAGAGGAGGGAGTGGAAGAGAAGGGGGACATGCGGAAATCGTTCTTCGAGGATCTGAAGTCCGTGCCGATACTGGGAGAGATCAAACGGGTCGAGTACACAGTGATACTGCCGGAAACATCGGAGGAGAGCAGGAGACGGGTGATGGATGTGATCTACAGCGACGGGAGAGAAATCCTCATCCAGTTGCCTGCGGAGGCTATAACTTCTGATGAGGAAGAATTAGACGGATATGAACCTGGATACGACTTCTTCAACGTTAACGGGCTCGAAATCGAAGGATCAACCGTTCACGATGATTCCCTGGTAACTGCTGCTGGTGAGTTCCAGGACCTCGAGGGATCACTAGAAGAGGCAGAAACCGCTGACGTGGAGACGCTGGATTTCCTGGATAGGGAGGAAATGGAGAGCTTTCCCAGACAGATCGAAGGAACAGAACTTGCTTTCATATCAGTCGACAGGAACTCTCCCCTCATAGTATCTGGGAAGGAAAGTCCTGGTTACGAGATCACGTATTATAGTCAGGCTGATGAGGTTAACGTGATACTGGCGGAATATCCGGTGGACGTGGATGTTGACAGTCTGGGGGAGGAGAGCCATCAGATCGATGGAATGGAGGCGAGGCAGGGACAGACTGGGTTCGGAGAGGAGTATCTGGCTGTCACTGATGATGAGAAAGTCATCGGTGCAGTCTCGGTGGAAGAGACAGGTATGGAAATGCTGGAGGAGTTCATCAAGGAAAGATTGGCAGAGGTGTGATCTTTGCCGGAGAAGAAGACGTCCATCCTTCTCGGATACGAGTGTAATCAGAACTGTACATTCTGCTACTGCAGGCACAAGAGGGATAACGACTACGGTTCTCTGGGAACTGAAGCGGTGAAGGAGAAGCTAGAGGAAGGGAGGGAGAGAGGTTCGAAATGGGTGGACTTCCTTGGAGGCGAGCCAACCATCCGGAGCGATATAATCGAGATAGTAAGTTACGCGGACGAGATAGGATACGAGACGATCTCTATCACCACGAACGGGAAGATCATGTCCTACGACGAGTTCGCCAAAAAGATGATAGACGCTGGACTGGACCACATCATCTTTTCTCTCCATGGACATAAATCTGAACTGCATGATTACCTCGTCCAGTTCGAGGGAGCGTTCGATAAACTGAAGCAGGGAGTTCAGAATGTGGTGGAGTATGGGGGGGAAGACATGTACATCTGTATTAATACAGTTATCCTCCAGCAGAACCTGGACACGTTACACAAGATTCCTGAGACCGCAAACGGTTTCGTGGACCAGCAGATCGATGCCATCGAGTTCATCTTCCCGCACCCCAAGGGCAACGCCTGGAACAACTTCGAGGAGATGGTTCCGAAGCTGGAGAACGTGGCGGACCCGGTGGACAGGGCTATAAAGCATGCAGAGATGGAGGGTTTCGATCATATCGTGGGGAGGTACATCCCCCATTGTTACATGCTGGGGAACGAGAAGTACGTTAGCGAGACGGTGGCGAAGGAGCAGGGTATCCAGGAGGAGCACGTCGGGCCGGAGTTCCAGAACTTGAACGTGGAGAAAGGGAGGGAAGAAGTGGGGAAGGTGAAGGGGGAGCAGTGCAGTGCGTGCAAGTACTACAAGAAATGCGAAGGGGTCTGGAAGGAATACGCAGAGAAACGTGGAATCGAGGAGCTGACACCTGTTCCGTAACTTTTTAACTCTGCCTTCTCCACTTCCAGCCGTGGACAAGATAGACCTTGAGCGGTTCTACCGCAGACACCGTATGCTGATTCTCGTTGCGATAGTGCTGGTTTCGGTGGGAGGTTCCTATTTCTATAATTCGTATCAGCAGACCGCTGAGGCGAGGAAGTTGATGCAGAACGCGTCCACCTACGGATGCGGGATAGAGTACAGCCAGAGCAAATGTATAGACGGCGATCTCCAGACCGCGTTCTTCAACCCTGGAGGTGAGGAGGTGACCTACGTGGAGATAAGAGTTCCAGTGATGTCAGGCACCAACGTTTACAGGGTAGAGGATCCTCTCCCGTCTAACGAGACAGGAACACTCACGACTGCTTCCTGCAGCGACCTGAGACCTGCAGATAACGAACTGAGATGGTGCTGCGGTGAAGTCTGCTTCCAGACGGATATGGCCAATCCCTCGGACGAGCTTGAGGTGAAAAAAGCGGGATGAAGAGGGAACAGGCAGTCTTCGTCGTGACGGTGGTTGGAGTCATTGCAGCAATCCTTTTCTTGGCGCCGCAGCAGGAGCAGTCATCACCACAGAATTCTGACTCTTCCTACCCGAACCATCCGTCACTGTCCGAGTGCGAGGAGGTCCAGGACCAGTTCGAGAGGCAGTTCTGTTTCTCCGACGTCGCGGAGATGGAAGGTGACGCGGAACTCTGTGGACGGATAGGCGGCAACTACAGCAATATCCAGAGGTTCTGCGAGGCCAGGATAAACCTGAACGAGAGCAAGTGCAGGACGCTGAATGATCAGTATCTGGTGGAATCCTGCCTGGAGAGTATCGAGATGAAACAGGAGTGGGGATGATAATTTATTAAAACAGGAGAGCTACTATGAAAGGTATGGGCCGGAGATTC
>JALIDP010000022.1 GCA_022865215.1 Candidatus Nanohalarchaeota archaeon QJJ-7
GGCGATGATATCTCTCTTCTTCTCCGTAATCCTCTCTTCCATATCTCCAAGATTCATCGTTCACACCACCGTCCGGTTAACACCGTAGTGACCCATCACATAACCCGAGAACATGAGCGCCGAAGCAGTAGCCGCGATCACGAAATCTACCTCTTTAAGGCTCTCGAAGAGCAGTATGAACCCGTACCCTATGGTTCCAACCCCTACCAGGGTCATCAGGAAATCGATGAGCATAGAACCCTTCACGATATCATCCACAACCTCCCGGACTTCTGTTTCCTCTGATCCGCGTGCCACGAACTGCGAGACCTTGTAACCTGCAACGAAGAGCACAAAACCTATGAAGACTCCAGGAAAGCTCTTCTGGCTCGCCGAGATCGCGGAGATACCGAGACCCATAACAAGCACTGTACTGCCCAGGAGCAACCCTGCAGTCTCCAGTATCTTCATAATGAGAAGATGACCTGACCGACTAAAATAACTATTCCTTCCTGTCCTTGGACCAGTCGAAGTCCTTCCTCTCCTTCGACTTGCCGAACCCACATGCAGAACAGACGCCCTTCTTCAGGTGGAAGGACTTCTCACCGCATCTGCGGCACGTACCGTGTATCTTCTTGTTCTTTTTTCCTTTCCTCAGCTTTCCTTCAGGCATAAGATCACCTCATCATTCGGGAGAGATGACTATCACGTTGTCACCGCGGACGAAAAGCGTTCCGTGATGGGTCTCTGTGTCATCCGTCTCCAGTGTCGCGTCCTCCAGCCACATGTTCAGGTGGCGGTCGTAAGCTTTCAATATTCCTGATACTGTTTCCAAGTTACCTCTTCCACCGCTGGCCTTGAGACGCACCAGCACCTGATCACCTTTTGATCCGTCTAGCTTGTGTAATGGTCCGTTTTCTCCCATGGTACCTCTGAAAGCTTTTCCCCCGGACACGTTTATAAATATGCCGAAGAACTTGGTTCTGGAAAGCCCGTAACGGTGATAACATGGCAAAAAGACACACGAACTCTATCCAGAAGCCTTCCGGAGGAAGGAGCCGTAGGTACAGGAAGCCGAAGAAACACGAACAGGGCGGAGATTTCACAGCCACGACAGTCGGAGAGGAGAACGTGGAGCGGACAGAAGCGACCGGTAACAAGGAGAAGCTCAAGGTGAAGAGTACAGGGAAGGTCAACCTCGCCGTTGACGGTGAGGTCGAACCTGCAGAGATCGAAGCCGTCCTGGAAAATCCTGCCAACCCGGACTACGTGAGGAGGAACGTGTTGACACGCGGAGCAGTAGTCCGTACCGATAAAGGGAAGGCTAGAGTGACCTCTCGACCTGGTCAGGAAGGCACGGTCAACGCGGTTCTAGTAGACGAGGAATGAATCACGGCACATAAGTACCCTTAAGGACTGCCTGTTCCAGAACGTGTCCGTCCATCACTTGTTCCAGCTCTTCCTTCGTAACTCCCTCGTCCAGTCCTAGTTCAGTGTCCAAGGCGTAGAGCTTGAACACGTACTCGTGAGGACCGTCAGGCGGGTTCGGGCCCCCGTAACCGAGCTCATCGTAATCTGTTCTCCCTTCAGTTCCAGGAGATCCTCCTTCCTCTATCGACGTAACGCTCGGCGGTATCCCGTACAGGACCCAGTGGTCCCAGACCTTGCCCGCCACCGGCTCCGCGTCAGGATCGTCCATCACCAGGGCGAGAGATTCCGCCTCTTCCTGAACCCCTGAGATCCGTAGCGGAGGGTTGACGTTCTGTTCAGTATAGCCGTACTTTTCCGGGATAGTTCCACCGTCATCGAATGCAGGGCTGATAATTTTCATTTTGTCCACTTCCGGCCTGTGAAGGATTCCGTGGTGATTCTCTTTAAAGTTGACTGTTGACTCCTAATCATGGTTCTAGCGGTCGATACAGAAGAGTTGAGAAAGGATTACGGGGAAGTAAAGGCGCTGGAAGGCGTGGATATCGAGGTCGAGGAAGGCGAATTCTTCGGTCTTCTCGGTCCCAACGGGGCAGGAAAGACCACGTTCATCAATATCCTGGTAGGGCTTGCAGAGAAGAGCGCGGGAGAGGCAAGAGTTTTCGGCCACGATGTGGAGGAGGACTACCAGGAGGTCAGGGATCTCGTAGGTCTCTCCCCGCAGGAGTTCAACGTTGACAGGTTCTTCCCGATCAAAGAAGTGCTGGTACACAAGGCAGGCTACCACGGTATAGGGCTGGAAGAGGCAAGGAAGCGTGCGGAGGATGTCCTGAGAACAGTGGGGCTGGAGAAGAAGAAGGACACGCGGTTCGACTGGCTGTCGGGAGGGATGAAGAGAAGGTTCCTTCTGGCCAGAGCCCTGGTCACTGATCCCGACCTCCTCATATTGGACGAACCTACTGCTGGAGTTGATGTCCAGTTGAGGCACGAATTATGGGATCTTATCCAGGATATGAACGAGAGCGGTACTACCGTCCTCCTGACCACACATTACATAGAGGAAGCGGAGAGGCTGTGTGACCGGGTGACGATACTCAATCACGGGGAAGTTATCACTGACGCTTCGCCCGAGAAACTGATGGGGACCGGGGCCGACACTATATCCCTCCAGCTAGAAAGGAATCCGGAAAAACCTCCTGATATAGAGACAGAGACCGTGGAAGAGACATGGATGGAAGACGGGAGATTGAACGTGAAGGTAGGGAACGGAGGTCGGGATGCCCCACGTGTACTCGAGGAACTCCAGGGGAAGGGCCACGATATACTGGATATGGATATCCAGAGGTCCTCACTGGAAGAGATCTTTATAGAACTCACAGGGGATGAAGGATGAAAAGGACGCGTTTCGTGGCTCTCCTGAAGCGTGAAATCGAGCGATACATCAGGAGACCGAGGAATACCTTCATACCCCCGTTCATAACCAACGTGCTCTATTTCACCGTATTTGGGGTGATACTGGGTGAGCGTATAGCCGAGATCCAGGGGTTCAGTTACATCCTGTTCATACTCCCGGGCCTGGTTGTCCTTGGAGCGATCTCTAATGCCTTCGAAAACTCTTCGTTCTCGATCTTCCACGGCAGATGGAACGAGTATATCCACGAAATCCTCACCTCGCCGATGTCCTATACAGAGATAGTCGGAGCATACGTCACAGCGAGCATCGTGAGAGGGGTCCTGATAGGAGTGATGATCGGGATAATAGGTGCTTTCTTCACTCCTGTCGGGATAGCCCATCCGTTCTACCTTGTTGCGTTTATTATTGTGGTCCCTGCACTCTTTGGATCGCTCGGAGTGGTAGGAGGTCTATGGGCTTCCGATTTCGATTACCTTTCTGTTATGAACCAGTTCATCATCCGCCCCCTAGTCTTTTTCGGCGGGGTTTTCTACTCACTCGAGATACTCCCCGAGTTCTGGCGCCAGATATCCCTCCTGAACCCCATGGTTTACATGGTCAACGGTGTCAGGTACGGTCTCATCGGTTATTCCGACGTGAACCCGGATACCGCACTGGTCGTCCTTACCTTTGCCACGATCACGGTCATAGCTCTTGACATATACCTGTTCAGGCAGGGATACGGGATCAGGGACTGAGGGTCGTCGCCTCTTGCCAGTAGTCGTACGCTGCCGGGAGAACGAATGCGAGAACCGCAGCGGTCGCGAGCAGAATTCCGAAGATGACTATAGCAAGCTCAAAAAAAAGACTCCCCTGTTCAGGGGCCGAGAAAACAAAGGTACCATAGATAAGGATAGCGATCCCGAAGAGGCTAAGGAGAACCCCCACTATGGCGGACTTCTTTCGGTCAGGGGTTATCGACTGCTGTACCTTCATAGCACGGGGTATATCGTAGCCAGAATAAAAAAGTAACCGCTATGCGCTCATTCCTCCTTGCATCGCATTTTCTGGCGGTTTCCGCTCGCTCTCGGTCATTCCTCCCCCTTCAGTCTTCAGGTTACGTGAACCACAGCTGGGACATTTGAAATATTCGAGTACATCCTCATCTCCTTCCCAGCCACATTCCTTGCATTCAACTGTCATCGATGTTCTCCACTTTTCGGGACGAAGTTTTTTAAAATTTTGCCACTAACAGGTGGCTTCGTTTCATGGAGAAAGAGTTTTTAACAGCTGTATACTGAACCCTTGATATGACCGGGATACCTCTCTTTGAGGATCACGAGGAAGGATTAATAGAAAAATATGAAGGACCTGGAGAGAAAATCTTTACCGTCAGCGGGCTTACAGGTGTTGGTACAGGAACTCTCTCTGAACTCTTGGCGGAACACTACGGTCTGGAACATATCGATGCAGGCCATTTCTTCCGGGAAAAAGCCGAAGAGCACGGTATGTCTATAAACGAGTTCCGGTCCGAAGCAGAGAGGATAGAAGAGGAAGAGAACGTTGATTTCGACCAGGAGTGGGACAGGACCGCACTGGAATATGCGTTCAAAAAGGACGAACTACTGCTGGAGGCCAGACTTTCAGGCGTTCTCCTGCAGGATATAGCAGAAGTCCGGGTCTGGGTGGAATGCGATCCGCGGACAGTCGCTGAGCGTTTAAAGGGTCGGGAAACGCTGGCGGAGAAGATCCCGGCGGAGGACGTGAATGTGGAGGAAATAGTAGACCATATCCAACAGAGGAACCAGGAGGACCTGGAGACTTACAGGGAGAAGTACGGGGTCGATCCATCCAAGGAGGAGTATTACAACATCGTTATAGACAACTCGAGAGAATTAGAAGAGGTAAAGAGAGAACTGTTCCAGAAAGTATCGGGACTGGTCTAGATAACTTCTATCACCGCCGCTATCAGTATAAAAACTACGCCTATCACGAGCATCAATACAGTATCTTTCGTCACCAGGAGGAGTTCTGTGTTTTCATCCATCACCTCGGATTCCACACTGTATGACAGCAGGGAACCTGCTATTCCTGCCAGTACATAACCCCCTATCTCTAACAGTCCATGGGGAAGGTAAAAGGCGGTTATAACCGGGATTTTCACCGCGGAACCGGCGAGATTACCGATCAGAACGCCAAGAACTGATGCGTTCCAGGCGAGTATGAAAAGGATCCCTGACGAGATGAAGAAGGCGAGTACGAAGGTTATCGAGAACACCCACAGATTGTTCCTGAGTATCTCCTCGAATACCGCGTTACTGATGACCATACCCGTCGGAGACCTTATAGTCTCCAGGACCTGATTCTGAACAGTATAGAAGGCTTTAGGGACTAGAAATGTCGATATCGCGAACCCGAGGGTAGAACCAAGGAAGAAACTGAGATACAGCTCCAGCTGATGGGCGTGTCTTTCCAGTAGTTTGGTCTCCTCCCAGTCCCTGGATATCTCGACTTTTTCCTCCTCCAGGAGGTAACGGATAAACGGGTAAGATACTGCAAGAGAGGTCATAAGCACGGCTATCACTCCTCCCAGATTCTGCTGTCCTACCTGAAAGGATACCAGTCGGTGGACCAGGATGACAGACAGAACCGTGAAGAACACAGAAAGCAGGAATATATCGAGATAGTTCTCCGAATTGCTGAACTTCAGGGCCAGTCGCTCGAACATAATTACCCTTTGAAAACTCCTGACTATAAATCTAATGTCTCCAGATTGTTCCTGGCGTCTCTCAGAAGGATTTCGATCTCATCGCTCTTCTCCCTGAGTATTTTCAGCAGTTCATCCCTACCGTAACCTCCCAGTTCTTTCTCCAGTGAGGGGATGTAGACTATGCTGTTGCCATGCTCGTTGAACCTCTGCACGATCTCGTTGAACTCCTTCAGCCGCATGTAACACCGGGAAACCTGCTCCTGCGCTTCATCCAGATCTTCTACAGTACCGTGGTTCACAACCGAGTCCCAGGCATCGGTATGGAACTGGTGCAGTATCACCCGCTCACGTAGGTCTCCCTGCAGCATATCCCTCTCCCTGTCCAGCATCTTCTTCATGGCTGCAGCCAGTTCCAGGTTCCTGTCCAGCTCCGAATCTAAAGCGTCCATACCCTGGGATGGGCTCCCGAGCTGTTTAAATCCCTCCTTTAAAAGACTGGACGTACCTGCGATGACCATGTACTGTGGTATACTCCTGAGTGGGAGTACTGATGAAGATTCCTGTGTCGCTTTCCTGGAAGAAGGAGCTATAGAGACGTTCTCAGTCGAGACAAACGACGAGATAATAGAACTCGTGGACGAGAAGAGTCCAGAGATCATAACACTGAACGCGTCTCCGGAAAGGAAACAGAGAGGAGAAGGTTTCAGCGAGCCGGAGGACTCAGAAGGTTCGCTCGATCCAGAGACCGCTTCCAAGTTCCGGGAGGGTGAACAGGAACTGGTAGAGGAAGGACACTCTCTACTCCCTCAGAGGATGAGGGAAAAGTCCGTGCTCGAAAGAGCTGACCATCTATCCCGCAGGATAGAAGCATCCGGTTCAGGTTCACAGATTATAGAGTCTAACTCCCGCATTGTAACCGAGATACTAGACCTTTCAGGAGATGAAGAACTGGAGGACTTGGGCATCGAGACCTCCGATATAGAAACTGTCTGGGAGTACGATGCGGTCGTGCTCGCGGTGGTCGCAAAACTCTACTCCGACGACAGATGTGAAGAACACGGTATAATAGTCCCTGAAGAGGGAGTGGAATCGGTATGAATCCGGAAGAGATAACTCTGGAGCTCTACCAGTTCGAGCAGTGTCCCTTCTGTAGAGAGGTCCGTCTCAAGATGACGGAGCTCGGCCTTTCTTTCGTGGCACATAACCCCAGGCACAACGAGAAGGTGATGGAGGAGATGCTGGAGATCGGTGGCGAGGACCAGGTCCCGTTCCTAGTTGTGAGAGATGGGGAAGGAGAGGTCATCGAAACGGTATACGAGAGCGACGATATAATCGAATACCTGGAAGGAAATTTCAGTTAATCATTCCATCCTGACACGGTAACCGACCGGAATCTTCTTTCCAGCGCGTTCCAGCGCCTTCCTGCCTATCTGCTTATCTTCGCCTGATATCCGGACGAATATCACTTCCTGACCTTCATCCACGAGTGCGGCCCTTCCTGTCGGCCGGCCGAACGGTTTACGCATCCCCTCGTAGTATCTGTCCGCCTGTGCCACTCCTGCGAGCGGGTGGTGACGCAGGACGTGGTGGGGGTAGACCTTCACTTTGAGATGGTAGTTCTCCTCTCCTGCTTCCTTTCTCAGGTGTGAGTTGGCCGCGACGCGTGCAGCCTCCAGAGCGTTCCCACGGATGGAACAGTCATCATCGACCCGGAGGAATACACGTTTCTCATCCTCGAAATCCCTGTTCTTCGCACCGTTCTCGAAGATAGAGATCTTCGGAGCCGGCGCTCCAGAGATGTAATTGTCCTCCGCCTTCTGTGACATCCGGGTGTACGGCTGCCCCGGTTTGTCTCGGTAGATGCGTGCGGGTCTGAGTCCCATGAACACTAACCTGCAGATAAATCTTTTAAACCCGTCTGAAAGTTACCGGACGAGGCTCTGGAACAGTTCGAACGTGTTCTGCGCGTCCTCACCGTAGAAGTCGCCCCCGCCCATCGGGAAAGCCTTCATCAGGCCGTAGTAGGAGGTACTTTCCTCTTCTTCCTCGTCCCAGTAGGGCTTGAGCTTGTTCGGGATACCCGAAGTGGACTGCTGGGTGTTTCCAACGCCCGAAGTATTCCCGACCCCTACCAGCAGTACCGGCCCGTCTGCATCCTCTATCTCGTCCTCCACCTTACCCACAACATCAGAAACCGCGTGATATATCTCGCTATGCATAGGTCGTGATGCCTGAGGACCGCTCTGTTTTACTATGAAACCTTCCATCGGGACGTCATGTTCTGTCGCGACCTCCTCGATCTTGAACTTCTCCACACCCGGACCTCCCATGAGAACGCCCGCACCATCGACCACCTTACCAGTATCCTCGCCCTCGAAACGCATCCCTGCGTCTACGAAAACTATCTTCTGGATATCGTTCTCTTCCACCAGCTCTTCGATCGCGTCCCCGTACTTCCCGAGACGCGCGGCCGGTCCTTTAGACTTGAGCACGTGGACCTCTTTACCGTCAACCTCTTCCTCGCTCGCAACAACGTTCTCTGCCAGCTCTTCAACCTCTCCACTCATGAACTTCGCAGCGACCAGGGGTCCTACAGAATCCCCTATAGGTACACCGTCCACGAAAGCTTCGGTCGCTTCCCTCTGCGCCTCCGCTATCTCCTCGTATAGCGGGAGCATCAGCTGAACCATCCCCGCTAACTGGTAGTTCTTCATATCCTTGATCAGCTCTCGGAAGTGCCGGATGAGAACGTAGAGCTGATTGGTGCCGTAGACACCACGGAAAGCCATCTTCAGGTTATCCTTCTCTTCTTCATCAAGTTCTTCTGAAAGGGTCTCCACGAACCTCTCCATCTTGTCGTCCGAAAGGTCCAGGAGATGCTCCAGTTTGTCGACCAGACCTGCTGGATCTATACCGGTCGGCGGTGATACCACCATGTTCTTCATAGGCTCCAGTTTTTCTCTCTTGTCTTCGATAGAACCTCCTGTAGCTTCCAGGAACTTCGTTTCCGCCCCGACAGCGTCCTCCTGTAAGCTGTGTAGAGAGTCCTCTATCTTCTTCACACTCCTCCAGATCATGAGACGTGGAAGGAGAGCAAAGAAAACTAGCAGTAGTGCCATATTGAGGATTATCGGTAGAACCCCTTGTTCACCGCCGAGCATGCCGAAAAGTACCATTTCTATTCTTCACCTTCAGTTTTCATTTCACGGAACGCCCCGAGCAGTAACTGGAATTCCCGTTCTGTAGTGTAGGCACGACCCAGAACGTTCCTGAACGCCCTCACGGTCTTTTCCTTACGGGTCTCGTTCCAGTCCAGCCTTTCCGTAAGACCTTTAAATAGGTTTTCCAGCACCTCTCTTCGCTCTCTCGAAGAAGGCTGAGAATTGCTTTCCGAGGTATGTGAACTGTACAGTTCGTAGAACATCACGGTGGCTGCGTGGGAAAGGTTCATCACAGGGTAATCTTCTGATGTGGGTATCGAGACGATGAGGTCGCACCGATCCAGCTCCTTATTGCTCAGTCCTTTCCCCTCGCGACCTAGCAGGACTCCTATGTCAGCATCATTGGGAAGTTCTTCTACCATCTCTCCCGGGGTTATACCGTGCCGGAGCACGTTATCATCCGAGGTCTTGATACCAGTAGTCCCTACAAGGAAGTCGAGGTCGCTCACCGCCCTATCCAGTCCTTCAACGACTCTCGCGGAACGTAACCTCTCTTTAGCATGGGAAGCCCGTTTCTCTGCTTCCTCCCCGAACTCGCACCCCGGGTTCACGAAGACAAGCTCATCGATTGAGAAATTCTCAACTAGACGGGCTATGAATCCAGCGTTCCCCTCATATTCGGGTTCGAGGACCACGGCACGGTACATGAAACCTTTTATAGCACCGGAGCAATCTTAAATGCATGGACATGAAGGTTCTGGCCGCTGTTTTCATAACCCTGTTCGCCGTAGCGATAGGCATGTCCCAGGGAAACCTGGAAGTTGGAGAGCTCGGGGACAAGTTCCAGGGGTTTGAAAGCTCAGGGAATCTTTCAGATCTGCTCGAGCAGGCGGACCAGTCCTCCCTTAATAATACTGTATCAGCATCCCTTTCCACACCTGAAACCGTTGAATTCGGGGCTCAGAATCCTGTTAAACTACAGATAACTACCGATAATACTACTGAGTTTGCTATAGGCGAATCGACAGCCAGCTCCCAGGCGGGAGCCACGATAACTCTAGGGGGATTCCGGGGCACTGTAGAAAACTCACCAGGAAACACAAGCATAGATGGAACAGTCAAGGAGGTCTCCACACAAGCCCTTGATCTCTCCTATTCCAGTCCGAAAACCTTCTCCACAGATTATATCGGCAAGGAACTCTCATTGCAGAACCTTGAAAGGGTCACACTCCATCTACCCAACTCCACAGGTACAGTGGACTCGGGAGGAACTACGATAAAACTGGACAGTGAGAATGCCTGGTTCAAAGGATTCACAGGCAATGTGACCTTCAGCGACTCCACATACGATCTCGAGGGCCGGGTAGCATCTGCCGAGCTGGGCGATGTGAATATAGGCTAATCCAGCTTTTCCTGCTCTCCATCAGGATGGATTTTTGCGACAGGTTCAAAAGTCCGTAGAAGCTTTCGATAGATTTTGACCGGGGAATCCTCTTCCTCCGCCTTCGCCTCGGCAACTTTCACTGCATTAAAGAACTTATCGTATATCTTCTCACCGTCCTCGATCTTGTATACTTCGTCGTCACTCATCTTTGAGCTCCTCCAGTATTATCTCCTTCTCTTTCTCTTCTTTCTCTCCATGTCTAAGAGGTTTGAATATCTTGCTAAAGATCTTCTTGAATGCTTCTAGAACACTGTTGGTAGTACGTACCAATGTCTTGAAAGCGGAGAACAGTATAAAGAGAGCTGAACCCATCACCATGAACATCATGAATCGGCTCAGGGTCGCCTCTGGACCTATCCTTAGGAAGTCAAGTACTACAAGAAACGCACCAGAAAGAACTGCAACGATCGCCGTATTTATAACTGCCTTGAGAACCCTGTAGGCAACCAGGAAAAGTGCTATCAGCAGGATGAACATCAGAAGGTTGTTGCCCTGGACCAGAGATATGAGAGCCTCTTCGATCGCCATATACTCTTTCTTGAGGTGTAGGCATAAAAATTATACGGGGCTGACTCCCTGGATAACTACCAGTTCTTCAAAGTGTAGCTCCTCCCTCTGCAGAACCCTCGCCTCCAGACCTTCCTCCTCGATAGACTCCAGAGACTCTCCAGTATCATTCCTCGAGCTCTGGACCATCAGCAGTTCCCCTCCCTGTTTCAGGTAGCCTTCTACTTCCCGCAAGAACCGGTCTATCACCTCTCTACCGTCCTCACCACCAACCCATACCTCCTCACCCGCCAGACCTTCCTCCTCTCCCGGTACGTAGGGCGGGTTGAACACTACAAGGTCGAACCTTCCCGAGACCTCTTCGAACAGGTCGGAGACGAAGGCGTCGATATCCAGGCCTAGCTCTTCTGTCTTCTCCTTAACAGTCCTCACTGCTTCAGGATTGGTATCGACCGCCGTCACTTCCGCACCCTGTTCAGCTGCCGCGATGGCAAGGATCCCGGAACCTGTCCCGACGTCCAACACTTTCTTTCCCTCCAGTTCCTGTGCCTCTAACACTTCTTTGAGAAGAAAAGAATCTTTCCGTGGCCGGTAGATCCCCTCGCTCATCGATCCAGCACCGATTGCACAAAACCATGGTAGAGAGGATTCGGGCTCTCCAGGCGGGAAGTGAACTCGGGATGAGCCTGCGTCCCAATGTAAAATCTCTTCTCCGGAAGTTCTATATATTCGACCAGTTTCCCGTCCTGTG
The DNA here is from genome assembly GCA_022865215.1 of Candidatus Nanohalarchaeota archaeon QJJ-7. Taxonomy (GTDB): domain Archaea; phylum Nanohalarchaeota; class Nanosalinia; order Nanosalinales; family Nanohalalkaliarchaeaceae; genus JALIDP01. The sequence goes on from JALIDP010000022.1 coordinate 11,374, forward strand.
AAGTCCCTGAGAACACCATACCGTTATCCTCCAGTATTTCATGGTATTCCGGGTTCACCTCGTACCGGTGCCTGTGCCTCTCTACCACCTTCTCCTCCCCATACATCTCCTGCACCTGTGTATCGCTCTCGAGTTCCGCCTCGTAACCTCCGAGCCTCATAGTGCCTCCCTTCTTCTCCACTCCCAGTTGCTCAGACATAACATCGATCACCGGGTGAGGAGTGTCTTCATCTATCTCTGCAGAATGGGCTCCCTCCAGTCCGCACTCGTTCCTCGCGAACTCGACAGTCATCATCTGCAGCCCGAAACAGATCCCGAGCGTGGGAACATCGTTCTCCCGACAGTACCTTGCTACCTCCACCTTCCCACGTGTACCCCGGGAACCGAAACCTGGAGCTATCACCACTCCATCTGCCTCGCTCAACGCTTCCCCTACTCTCACCTCTCCGTTCTCGATATCCGTGGCCTCCACCATCTCGATGTTCACACCCGCGTCGAGGTGCGCTCCTGCGTGCTTCAGTGCCTCGTCGATGCTGACGTAAGAATCATCGATATCGGTGTACTTTCCGGCTATCGCGATAGTGACCTCCTCAGAAGGATCCTCCATCGTCTCCACGAGATCCTTCCATCTCTGCATATCCTCTTCACCCTCCTCCAGACCGAGCTTCTCCGCGACCTGGACGTCCAGTCCCTCCTCTTCCAGGATCAACGGTAATCGGTAGATGTTATCGATATCCGGGTCAGAGATCACAGATTCTTCCTCTACATCACAGAAGAGAGCTATCTTCTCCTTCGTCTTCTCTTCCAGAGGATCGTCGCTCCTCCCGACTATGAAGTCCGCCTTTAACCCTGCCCCTTCCAGCTCCTTGACCGAGTGCTGGGTAGGCTTGGTCTTCTGTTCCCCTACCGTATCGAGGAACGGGACCAGTGTCGTGTGGATGAGAACGGATTCTTCATCCTCCTGCCTTAACTGCCTCACAGCCTCCAGGAAAAGCATGTTCTCGATGTCACCGACAGTACCCCCGATCTCGATAGCCATCACATCAGCATCTTCCTCTTCAGCTATGTCACGGAACCGTTCCTTGATCTCGTCTGTCACGTGGGGAATCATCTGGACCGTCTCGCCAAGGTAGTCGCCCTCCCTCTCCCTGTCTATAACGGACTGGAAAACCTTGCCCGAGGTCAGGTTCCAGTCGAAGCTTCCTGTAACGTCAAGGAACCGCTCGTAATGACCGAAGTCCATATCCACCTCTCCACCATCCTCCAGCACGAACACCTCTCCGTGCTCGTGTGGGTTCATCGTCCCCGGATCCACGTTCAGGTAACCGTCACATTTCACAGGGACGACATGGTTACCTCTCGACTGCAGAAGTTTAGAAACAGAGGCAGATATCATACCCTTTCCGAGTCCAGATAGGACACCTCCCGTAACGAATACCCATTTCACCATGTCAGATCAATGGGAATTAATCTTATCAACGGTGCGTAATAAATCTGTGGGTCAGTCAGTCCAGCAAGGTCCAGTCCCAGTCCAGCCTATCCACATCCAGGTCAGTTACCCGAAAGTTCCACGTCAGCTCCTACCGCTTCATCCAGTATCTCCTCCACATCTTCTACAGTCCTATCGATCTCTCCCTTTACCTCATCCAGGTCATCCTTCAAATCCTTCCTCTCCTCCGACCGCTTCTCCACCTTCTTCTGGATCCTACTCTTCTCCCTCTCCAGTTCCGCCATCTCCTCCTCAAGATCGTAGGAACCCAGCTCCTCCTCCCTCTCTTCTATCTCCGATTCGATACCTTCGATCTCTTGCAGGACATCATCCAGGTCTTTAAGTTCATCCGCCGCCTCCCTGAACTTCCTGACCTGTCTGTCACCCAGTCCCGCATCTTCCACGAGCTCTTCGGCTGTCTCGACCGCTGATTTAACCTCTTCTACGGGCTCCTGGAAAACATCACCCTCCTTCACCGAACCAAGCACCTCACGTCCCCTCTCGTCCATCTCCAGATCGTGATTCTCGACAGCGTAAAGTAGCTTCTTCAGACCGCGCTCCATCCGCGAGGCTTCTGAAAGGATGCCGTTCCGTAGTTCCTTCTTCTCATCCTCCAGTTCATCGATCTCTTTCTGTAACTCCCGGACCTCTTCCTGACGGGGATCGCTTTCCAGCTCCTGGATCTGTTCCTTCACCTCTCCCAGTTCAGACCTGGCAGCCTTCACATCCACCTCTCGCAGTTCCTCTTCAAGATCGCTCTTCTGGTCCAGTAACTCTTCCCGTCTCTTCGAAAGTTCTTCCAGCCTCGAGTGCTGCTCCAGGACCCGGTAGTCTGAGTCGAGATAGTCTCCAATCCTTTCCAGCTGCTTCTCCACCCCTTTCACCTTCCGGAACACCTGACCGGCAGCTTCCCCGGCCTCTTTCACAACAGCTTCCTCCTTCCGACTCATCTCTCTCAGGCTCTCCACCAGATCCTCCAGCTCCGTGTAGAAGTCCGAGATATCTTCCGGTGGTTCAAAACCCTCGAGCATCCTCTCCCTCTCTCTTGCGATGTTGGAAGTAACCGCCTCCACAGTCTCCAGCTCGTGGTCGTACTCCCGCAGAATCTGCAACTCCTTACTGAGATCTTCAAGAGAATCAAGAGAATCTGAACGGAGCTTCTCAGCTTCCTCCCGAGCATCTTCCAGTTCCCCATCCTTTCTCTCCTGGAAAAAACCAACAGCTTCTCCCGGATGGACTTCGATCTCCTCTTGGCTGAACATCTGTCGGAATCTGTCGAGCATAAGGACCAGTTATTCCCAAACCTCAAGAGAGTTCACTTGTTCATCTTATTTTTCAGCGCTTTCTGCAACATCTCGATCCCGCCGTGGAGGCATTCTTCACAGACCTCTTTTCCTAGAACCTCGGAGTTCTCCTCTTCATCCTCATCTAGGACCTCGCCGCAGAAGTCGCATCTCTTGGCCATATTCAGGATTTCGACCCGTGCTTAATCAATCTAACGCCTGTTCCAGGAACTCTGTTACTTCGATGAGTTCCCTGAACTCTAGTTTCCTCACTCTTTCTTCAGAGTAGGGTATCTCGTCCCGGAGCTCTTTCGCCTCTTCACGCCCCACATCGAACATGTGTCTCGAGTCGTAGAAAGCATTCCTCAGTTTCTTCTTCGAATGGACGAACAACGCTTTCGAAACCTCCCGGAAATAGTCTTTCCCCACCGAAAATTCCTCTTCACGAGGGAAAAACTTCACGATAGCGGTTTCAACATCCATCTGGGGGTAGAAACTGGTGCTTGGAACTTCCTCTATGTAGGCGGGTATAAAACCAAAATTGGTCAGTACAGTTGTAAGAGAATAGGCATCCTCTCCCGGTTCCGCAAGTAATCTCTGCGCGAACTCCTCTTGGACGATTATAACGCCTCTCTCCTGTCTCTCTAGCAGGAAATCCAGGATATCTGAGGATAGGTGGAACGGTATGTTAGAGACGCAGACATCGAACTCGGGGACTTCCGCTTTCAGCACGTCCTCGTCTCTTACTTTTACGTTGTCATATCCTTCCATCTCATCCCTGAGTATGCGGACCAGTTCAGGGTCGTTTTCGTACGCCAACACACTCTCTACCTCTCCTGCAAGCTGTTTTGTTATAGTTCCTACACCGGCACCGATCTCCAGAACTGTCTCAGACCCCTCCAGTTCCGCTTCTTCCACCATCTTCTCCACAACGTTCTGGCTGTCAAGGAAGTACTGACCCCTGTCTTCTTTCGGAACGAAATGATGACGGTCAAGGACGTCACGTACCATATGGATACCTAATGTACAACCAAACGATAGGAAAACTTAAATACCGACTACTCGTGTTCTGGTACATGACGTTTTCT
>JALIDP010000023.1 GCA_022865215.1 Candidatus Nanohalarchaeota archaeon QJJ-7
GGTCCACGCCCCGAACGCGGCCGCCGCCCCTGCCACGACCTGGACCGGGCTGTACCGGGTCGCGAGTGTGGATATGACGATCTGCCCCTTCTCGCCCGGTAGCGAGAGGAGCTGAAGCGAGAACGCGAGCAGGAGGATGTGGACCCAGTCCATCATGAATCGGTCTTCACACGCCGGAACAAAAAGGTTTTTGAATATCCCCCGCATCGCTTGAGCCAGGGCCGGTAGTTCAGTCTGGCAGAACGCTTCCTTGGCATGGAAGAGGCCCGGGGTTCAAATCCCCGCCGGTCCACTCCGCGTTGCTCCGTTCCCGTCTCTCAGGGATTTGATAGCATCGCACCGTAGGTGCTCAGGGTTCAAATCCTCAAGTTCTCCGTCACAACCTCCGACACGGAGGTTGTTCGAGAAGCCTTCCGTCGGAAGGCTTCGACAGGAGAACGAGGAACGAGAAAATCAGAAATTTTCGGCCCCCGCCGGTCCACTCCTCTTCTCAGAAGAAGACTTCTCGAGACGCCTCTCGACCTCATCCCGTGAAGGTAGCGCGGTCATCGCACCGTACTCTTCGATAGCGCAGCTGGCCACGGCGTTGGCGAACCGGAGGTGTTCCTCACCCTCCAGCCCATCCTCCGCGAGACCTGTGAGGTATCCGGAGAGGAAAGCGTCTCCCGCCCCGGTCGTGTCCACCACGTCTGAGGTCACAGGACCGGCGGAGTAGACTGTCGAAATGGTGTGTTCCTCTGAACCTTCCGGACCCCTCGTCACAGCTACCGATTCGATACCGTAACTTTCCATCAGATTCAAAGCCTGTTCCCTCCGATCCTCACCTTCTGAAAGGATCTCCAGTTCCTCCTCTGATACCTTGAGATGGTCTACATACAACAGCGCGTCCTCGAAGTCGGATTCCAGCGATCCTGTCCACAGGTCTCCTCTATAGTTAGGGTCGCAGGTCACCTTGACATCTTCTTCGAGATGTTCGAGGAGCGAGAAGAGTGTGGAACGGACCGGTTCGGTCGTGAGTGAGAGGGAACCGAAATGGAATATCTCCGTATCGGTCACGTCCTCGACCTCAAGCTGTTCAAATTCGATCTCGGTGTCGGCAGCGTTCTCTCTGTAGAACATGAAATCCGGTCTCGCGTCCTCGTCAAGCGCGGCGAAGGCGAGCGTTGTATGCGATTCAGAGCGGGAGATGTGAACGGTCCCGACACCGTTTTTAGCCACCTCGTCTACCAGGAAATCACCGAAAGAATCGTCACCCACTGAGGCCACGAGCTGGACGTCCAGGCCGAGTGAGGCCGTACCTGCTGCAACGTTCGCAGGTGCACCTCCTGGACGTTTACGGAACTCTGAGACTTCAGATAAAGAGTCACCGCTCTCACCGATGAGGTCTACAAGTAGTTCACCGAACGTCGTTATATGCGTCATCCAGTGCTTCCTCTGCTATCTCTGCAGTCTCCTCACCGAGTTTGATATCTTCATACTCTTCGTGGGGCGTGGCTAGACGTTCCACCCCTCCGGGGTACACATCGACTTCTCCCCCTTCGTAACCGATATCTGAAAGGTAAGAGGCGGTCTCTTCTACTATCGTGGATCTATCGAGGCCTTCCATCATCCCTATAAATCCCAGTGAAGAGGCGATCTGGCCGTACCACCCGTCTCCCTCCACGACAACATCGGTATACGGAGATGCGTCTCCTCCTGTACCTATAGCGATACCTCCGTTCTCCTGTGCGTACCTGAATAACTCCCTGTCACCTTCGCTGTCTCCCGATGCTATGACCGGTCTGTCCAGGGGCAGACCTTTCTCGTATGCTGCTTCCTGGAACCTCTGTGGCTTCTTCTCCTTTCCGTTCCCTTCGAGTATACCCGAGGCCAGTGGCTCTCCACCCCCGTTCTCCTTCCACTGCTGCTTGGTACCGACCACTTCCACACCTTCACCGTTCACTTTTCCGTGGGAACCATAGAATTCCTCGAGGAAGTCCTGGTCTCCTGCAGAGATGATGAACGGGGTTCCCCCGTACTCCAGGATATCGTTTATGAACTCTGGAGCGGCTTCCCTGAACCCGTCGCCCTCTGCACGACCCCTCACCTCTCCCCGCGGGACCTCGTGCTCTGCCAGGAAGATGCCGAGCTCCTCTCCCTCGCTGTAGTTTTCACCGTTGTAAACGTGCGATTCCGGCGTTCTACTACCGTCACGCAGCTCCTCCACCGCGTCGATAAACTCTTGCGGAGAACCGAAAGATAGGACGTCCAGAAGGTAGTCCTGGCCTATATCGTGTGTATGGACGTTGCCGTCGTGGTCGAAGGCGAAGACTGCCTTGCTCATGTCGATAGAGCCCTCTTCAAGGCGTCTCCCGGTGTAATTTCCGGATTTTCCGGTCCTGGACCTGCCGGAGTCACTATGGGGCATACTGGGAGTTAGTTGACATCACCCCTTATAAGTATTACGGTGTATTACGGACAATCTATTTCAAGGCTTCTATCTATACTGGTCCCATGCCAACAATCAACGAAATCCACGAGTTCGCGGTCGAAGAAGGTATCAAAGAGGATCCAAGAGAAGAGGACCAGATCGAGGAAGAACTGGAAGAACGAGAGGACCAGTACGAGGGACTTGAAGGGGTCAGGAAGGAGAAGTTCGACGAGGACCGGTTAGATAACCCGTTCGACGATTCCAAGGTCTTCCACGGCGGTGAAGAGGAAGTTGACAGGGTCGCTATAGGTATCGATATCGAGACGCAGGAACTGTTGCTCGTGGACCGGCTGAACGATAAGGGTGAAGATATCGACGGCGTCATCGCACACCACCCCCAGGGGCGCGCGTACGCGTGGCTGGGCAAGGTGATGCAGTTACAGATAGACTCTATGAACAAGGCAGGTATCCCTGTATCCCAGGCGGAAGGGATAATCCAGGAAAGCGCGAAGAAGGTGCGGCAGGGAGTTCATCCGAAGAACCATCCCAGAGTTCCTAGATCCGCGGAACTTCTCGATATCCCGTTCATGAACCTGCACACGGCGACCGACAACCTCGCCTACAGTTTCATGAAGGACTACCTGGAGGAAGAAGATCCGCGGACGCTGGACGACCTTGTCGACTCGCTCCTGGAGCTGGAGGAGTACCAGTGGGAGCTGGAGAACGGTGCAGGCCCCGAAATCTTCGCGGGCAGCGGTAACAACCGTGTCGGTGACGTAGGCGTCCTCGGGTTCACGGGCGGTACGGATGCTGGAGACGACATCATAGACAAGATGATGGAGTCCGGGATCGACACGCTAGTCGCGATGCACGCCACAAGGGACCAGGTTGAGAAGGCCCAGGAGAAGAGCATCAACATCGTCACCGCCGGTCACATGGCCTCCGACTCCCTCGGCATCAACCTGATGCTGGACCGGATGCAGGACGAGTTCTCGCTCGAAGTGTTCGAACTCTCCGGTTTCAAGCGGGTGGAGCGCTGAAAACGGGTTTTACCTTTTCCAAAGGGGTAAGAATAGATCTCCCTATCCCCCAGAAAGTTCGATAATAAGCTCTAGCTGGAGCTAATAAGATAATCGTATGAAAGACGAACCGGTAAGGCTGTCAGCCCTCGTCGATCAGGTACTTTTCCGAACTCTCGTCCAGATCCACGAAGGCATTGACCGCGTCCTTGAGCTCGTGAGCGGTGGACTTCCCGAACGCCATCGCCTCGACACGGACACCTGAGGCCTGTAGATGGTTGACGAGGGATACGAAGTCTCCGTCTCCGGTTATCAGGACTGCGGTATCCATCTTCTCCGCCATCTTGACTGCGTCGATGGCGATACCCATGTCCCAGTCCCCTTTCTTCGCACCGCCTTCGAACTCCTTCAGCTCCTTGGTCCTGACCTCGAAACCGATGTTTCTCAGGGCTTCGAAGAAGTTCCCTTCGTCGTCCGTATCGGCCTGGATCGCGTACGCTATCGCACGCGTCAGTTCCCTGCCGTGGACGGCGGTCTGTAGAAGGTTCGTGAAGTTTACTTTCCTGTCGTAAAGATTCTTAGCGGAGTAGTACAGGTTCTGAACGTCTACAAATACTGCTACCCGCTGATCTTCGTGTACATTGACCATTCATAGGTTCACCTGTGGCACAGGTTCATAGCGAGACTTTAAAAATGAGCCGATTCCGGGAATCTTTTATACCAGGAGAAGATATTACGGTGTATGGCCCGGGAACGCGTATCTCTGAAAGCAGAAGACGAACATAAGGACGATGAACCGCTCGTCACACCTGCGGACGAGATAAAAGACAACATCGACAGGCCGTACCTGGAAGATGAGGGTAGGGAAGAAGGTTCTAGATCAGAGGTCTACGACCAGGCTGAAAAGAAGGCGGTCCAGAGGCTTGTAGCGAAGCTGAAGGAGAAGGGGAAATCTGACGCCTGGATAGAGGATCACATGACCGAGATCCGTGAGAGAGCCAGAGAAGAGCTGTCAGGCTAGGACCTGTGGTAGGTGACATGGCCGCAGTCTTCACAGGCCAGTGCGTGCAGGTCCTCCCCGTCGTCGATATCAGGCGAATTATCTCTTATCTTCTCCTCTCTATCATCGTGGATGTCTTCCTCGACCAGCTCCCCGCCGCAGATAGCACATGTCTCTTCGACCATACTGCCGTATTCTCTACCTTCCTATTTAATTCTATCGCGGTGACCGCTGGAAATAATAAAGAGAGGGTATAAAGAGAGGATTATGAAGCGGGTCGAGATCACTGTACCGGATGACGAAGAGGACGCGGTCCACGAGGTCATACAGGAGTACGAAGAGGATATCACCTCCTCGAAGGCCGAGAACGAGGGCGAGGACGTCATCCAGTTCCAGGTCTCTCTGAGCTCGGACAACATAGACGAACTGGCGGAGGAGCTGAAAGATCTGAAGGAGCTGGAGTCCGGGGAGCTGACGATAGAGGTGCTGGAGGAGACTGCCCGGATAGAGAAAGGGTCCAGGGTTAAGGGAGGAAGTTCCTCGATCTCGGTCCAGGAGATGTATCAAAAGGCGTTCGAGTTCGCGTCGGTGAGCAAGACTTCTTACGCCTTGATAGCCCTGGCCTCGGGCATCGCTGTATTCGGTGTATCTATGGAGAACTTGATGGTGGTTATAGGCGCGATGGTGATCGCACCGATGCTCGGACCGTTCATCTCCACCTCTTTCGGACTGGTCATAGGTGACAGACGGCTTATAGGTGACAGTATCCGCTACAGCGCGGAGAGCCTGGTGGTGGCGACCAGCGCCGCTTTCCTTGTCTCGCTGGTTGTCCCTCTCCAGCCGAACGCACTGATGCGGATGATAGCCAACCCTGGTTTCGTGACCATCCCTCTCTCCCTATTCGTGGGTGCTGCAGCGGCACTGACGTTCTCCACGGAGGCGCGGGAGGCACTGGCAGGTGTTGCGGTGGCGATAGCTCTCGTTCCACCGACCGCTGTCGCGGGTGCTTCCCTTGCTATCCCGGACTTCCAGATCTTCTTCGATGTCTCTCTCGTTATAGTGACCAACGTGACCTCGCTCGTCCTTGCAGGCTCGCTGACCTTCAAGGTATACGGAATTTCACCTTCAACGTACTACAGGAAGAAGGTGTCGGAGGAAGACCTGAGGAAGGCCCTTATACTATCCGGAGTATCTCTACTCCTTATAATATCCGTAGTAGGTTACCTTTCGTACGTGGACTACCAGAACGCGACTGCGAAGACACAGGTCAACAGTTTCATAGACAACCAGATGGGTGACAGGGTCCTCCAGAAGAGCGTGGACGTGAACAGTGACAGGATGGATGTGAGCATCGCAGTCGTGAACCCGGAGTTCTCTGAGTCAGATCTGGAAGAGCTGCTTACTAACCGGGTCGGGAGGACGGTAGATGTAAAACTGTTAGAGGTTCAAGGGAGTGTGGAAGATGGTGGAGGATAAAGACCTGGAAGAGATACAGGAAGAGATGGAAAAAATAGAGGAGCGACTTAAGGAGATCGTCGACGAAGAACTGGAGAAAGGAGAGGAATAAACACTAGTCCCTGGAGTATTTGCTCTCCCTCTTACGCTTCCTTGACTCGTCCCGCATCTTCTCTTTCTTCTTCCGGACGAGCTTGCTCAGGTTCCCGAGACCCTCGTCAACCACGTCCAGTAGATCCCAGCCGTGCGCGTTGACCTGGAGGGTTCCCAGTTCGGAGGTCAGTCGGAAGTTGACAGTGTACTTGTGCTGAGTCCCCTCCTCCTCGTACTTCTTCATGTGGACTGTCAGCTCTTCAGGTCGTTCCAGGAGGCGTCCGAGTCCCCCCTTCACCTGGTTCTCTATCTTGTCGTGGACAGCTTTCTTCTCTTCAGGAACCTCTGGACCTGTCAGCTGCACCATCAGCGAGTCGACAGCTTCATGGGAAGCTATGAAGTCGACAACGTCCTTCAGTGTGACGATACCCAGGGCGTCCTTCCCGTCCACAACGACAACCTCCAGCACGTCGTTTTCCTGGATTATCTCGAGAGCGCGTGAAAGAGGGACGTCTTCCCCCTCCACAAACTCTGCATCTATCTCTTCAGAAGTCCTCATCAGTTCCTTTACAGGGACGTCTGATAGGCTTCCTTTCTCTCCTTTCTTGTCGCCCGCCGCTACAGTACCTGCCTCCTTACCGGAACCTCCCTTCCTGCCCCCTTCCATCTCTTCCCTCGGCACCATCATCCTGAGGGTGTCCAGACTGGATACGACACCTGAAAGGTTTCCATCTCCATCTTCGACCACCAGCCGGGAGATGTTGTTGTCCAGCATCCGGTTCCTGGCGGTGTCTATAGAGTCGTCCTCCTCGACCTTCACCAGGTCCTCTTTCATCACGTCCCCCACAGACAATCCGCTCATCTCTTCCATATCCTTAGACGCGTAGGCTATCTCTTCCTCTCCTACGATGCCGTCCATCCTGTCGTTCTCACTGATACAGACGAACTTCTTCCTGCCGGAGTTTATCCTGAGAGTGGAGAGTTCGACCAGGTTCTGGTCGGCGTCAACTTCAGGCGGGGCGTGGATCAGGGGTTCTATCTTTGTCGTCGACGGATCGGAACTGAGCTTCTCCATCATATCCCTGTACCCGAGCATGCCGACGAACTTCTCCCCGTCGACGACGGGCAGGGCTCTCAACATGTTTTCCTCCATCTTGGTCCTGGCCCTGGAGATAGACTGGCCGGTGTTGACGGTGACCGGGTCCTCTTCCAGGATGTCTTCCACTCTTACTTCACGTGCAGAAACCATGGACTCAACCACGGCTCTGATGCTTTTAAGCTTAAGCAGAGCCGGCAGATTTTTATGGTGGAGCCGTCAATACCGGGATATGGGATTCCAGGAGTGCTACAGTTTCGGTGGATTGGATTCTGGATACTTCGAGGGTCAGGCGGAACAGGTGATGGAAAAACTGGAGGGCGAGGAGGATATAGATTTCACAATCGTCGCGCTCAGTGAGGGAGAACAGTGCGGGGAGGCGTTCGACCAGATCCCTGTACAGGACCGGGAGGACTTTCTCGAAACCTGTCGCGGCGCGGAGACATCGGTGAGCTTCTGTTCCTCAGGTCAGGAGTTCATAATCATAAAGACGGACAAGGAGTTCCTGGTCGAGGAGCCGAAGGCGTTGAGAGGGGTCCTGGCGCATGAACTGATGCATACTGTGCAGAGGGACGGGGACCTGGAGAACGAGATAGAGGAGGCTGCGAAGAGGTACGAGAAGGAGATGATCGAGACGCTGAGGGACGGTGGGCTGTCTGACGAGGAGATAAACCGGTTCATCTATACGGTTTTCCAGGCCTCGATCTACACCCTGAAGGACCTTTTCACGAACAAGGTGCTTGTGGAACAGACGTTCGTTGAGGAGCTGGAGACGTACTATTACGAGATGCTCGGCGTGGACGAGTTCTGTCCCTCCCCTGATTTCTACGGTGAGGAGGCGGAGCTTGAGGAGGTACAGGACGCGATAACGTTCGAGCTCGGGATCCTGCCCGCGTGGCTGCCTTTCAAGTCTCTTGACCGTGCACGGTCGGATGAGATAAGGTCGAGGATAGAGGAGTGTTACGAAGAGGGGATACCGGAAGTCGCTGAGTACATCCACCACCTGGAGGACCTTTACGAGGGGACCATCAACGACCCGGCAGCGTTCATCGACACGTTCTTCCAGCAGGTGGTGGAGCATTCGCTGGAACTGATGCAGTCCGTGGAAGAGTAGCTCTCGGGATCCTACTGAGGATAGGTGAACCGGTCATCCATCTCTACCTCGACGCCTTCCAGGAGTCTATCCACGGTTTCCAGCGTATTGACAGGGCATAAGCCTTTCTTCGCGCCCCCTATACCGATAAACCTGTAGCCCTGCAGGACTTCTTCGACATCCCCGGCCTGGAGGGAACCTCCCTCTACCTCCTCCAGTACACCGTCGTAAAGCTCCTGGCCGTGGCCTGGAGGTAGTACTGACCTCCGGTTCTCATAGTGTTCGAAGGTCTGAACGGGAACGGGGACGTACCCTTCCCGCACCCCTACGTAGTATACATCGTCGTAGAACTCCTGCTCCTCCAGCTTCTTTACCATATCTTCCTTGTCAGTACCGAACCTCTCGAACGGGTGGGTCAGGACCAGTGCGGTCTTCCCGTCTTCCTGTATTTCTGTCCCGGATCCACTATACCTGTTCACGCTTGACACTTTACCACCTTCCTACCGTCCAACACCGCGAATACCTGAGAGGAAGGCAGGTAATGTTCTTTATATAGGTTGAACCACTGGCTAATCCATGGAAACAGTAGACGCGGAGGACGCGCTGGAATACGTGACCAGCCGAGATGTCCTCTACCTTATCTGGGTTATCCTGCTCGGAGGCGTGTTGATATGGACGGGGACTGTTATGACGGATTCCCATACACCGATCATAGCCCTCCCCGGCTACCTGGGTATACTCGGCGGGATGGCGGTCGAGGTAGGTGGAACTCTCGCGCTGTTCTACAAGCTGATCGCTGACGCTACGGCTTGAAACTTTTCTTGCCAGAAAAGGTCTAGCAGGTACCGCCGCAGGCAGAGCCAACGTTAGTCATCGGGATCTCGTGGTTCTTCTCCTCCCACTCCCTGATGTGCTCCCTCCATTCCTCGAGGTGCTCCTCGCTGCAGAAAGCTTTCTCGTGCTCCCCGGTGTAACCTGGTATCTTGACGTCGGCGATCACGTACGTCTCCCCTACGGTGCCACCGCAGACATGACACTCCTTACCTGAGAAGGACTTGACGAGAGACTTGGCGGCCTGGATCATGGTCGAAGATGGTGTCGCAGGTTTTTGAAACCGGTGGGTAGAGTGAAGTTACGTAACCTTCCAGGATAGTTTCACTTCAGAGTGATGAATTTAATATTTGGTCTGGGTTGCAGGCCTGGGATGGACGATATAGAAGAGGCTTATGAGGAGATCAGTAACAGAAACCCGTCCAATGAGCCCTTGGAACGGAACATAATAGGAGAGCCGAAGGAAGCGAAATACGGGAGTTTCACGTACGTCTGCGATCCAGATAGCAACGATGGGAACGGCCGGATTAAGGTTCTCTACGGCGAGGCGGAGATAGAGGAACCTCCCCCACCTAACGCCAGTTGGTACGGATTCGAGGCCCTTGCCCTCATGTCCGAGGGCTACTGCATCCGAGATTCAGTCTCAACCGTCTGGGACGAGGACCTGGACGGACAGATAAATAGTAACAAGGCCCGATATTTCATCGAAGAGCTCGAGAGCAAAGTCAGGGAGGACGGAAAGCTGGAAGAGGAGGACAGGAAAGATCTGGACGAGCTTCTTTGGAACGAAATCTACGAGGAGAGCGCGGCTCCGTAGCTGTTCTTTTCACCAGTTACTTTCGGCTTCCGGCATCGTAACAGCTAGGCAGATCTGGATATCTCAACGGAATAACCTGTTACAGGGCTTTTTTCAGGTAGTCGTACAGCCAGAGGAACACGTAGAGCCCGATGGTGACGTCCAGAAAGCCCCAGATAGCTCCGATAACTCCGCCAGCTAACGTTGGGGCGTAACCCAGGTAGAACTGTCCCATCCAGTTGACTGCGGGGGCCCAGCTCCCTATAACCATGGAACCGACCGCGGCAAGGAACAGGCCGAGCGCCCATGTTGTTCCTCCAGCCAGCGCGAACGCTTCCTTGTCTACCGGCATGCTGAAAGGATTGAAATAGTAGAGTATAAAGGTAGTGGTCGAGTCGGTTAACAGGTAGGGATTCTTCTTTAACCAGTTCCATCCCGGCCGGAATATGGAATTTTGAGCCTGTTTTAATTCTCTGTCTCTCCGACATTGGAGCATGAATCCGGAGAGGAGGAAAGCAATCATTATGGAGAAGATGTTGAGAAGGAGGCAGTGGGGGATGAGTTACCGGCCTGTCGAGGAGACTGTCTCTAGTGTTCCGAAGCGGTTCAGGAAGGAGGCGCTTCAGGACCTAGAAGAACTGATCAGAGACGGCTGGGTGGAACGCCACAAGAACGGTGCCTGCGTCTCCCTAGACCCTTCTAGGAAGGGCAAGATACGGAGCTTCCTGGAGGAACATGGAAACCTGGAACAGTGGCTGCTCGAAGCCCTGTTCTTAAATAAAAATGATTGTTTGAAAGACTCAAAAATGAAAACTGATTTAAATCCTGATGGCGGTGTAATGCGCATGGAAGAGAATCCTCTCCTATCGGTTTTCGGTACAAAAGCTGTGCTGAAGATCGCTGATGTCCTCCTGACCCATCCCTCCGCAGACTATTCCAAGAAGGAGCTGGCGGAGGCCGCGGGAATCTCAGAAGCGAGTGTCCACAGGAACTGGGAGGCGATCGAGAAGGCGGGCCTGGTGCGGAAGACAAGGAGCTTCGGGAACACTGATCTCTACGCCATGGAGCAGGATTCCAAGGTTATGAGGAAGCTGTTCGAGCTCGACCAAGAACTCCGCGACAGGCTGGAAGAGGTCGAGGAGCAGGAAGAAATAGTGGCCTGAAAACCTCTCTTTAGACGGAAATCTTTCTATCCTATCTCCCGCTCAACCGCCTCCCTGAAACCTATCGGTTTCACCTGTAACAGTTGCTCTGCGGTATCTCCCGGGACCATCTCCTCGGACAGGGACTCGGCCAGTGAACGTGCTACAGGATAGTCCACATCGGTTACGATCCGGAGCCCGAAGGCTGAGATCCGCGGGGTGAGGAAGGGGGCGGGTACGAAAAACAGGTTCTTGCCGAGGACCTCGGCGACCGTCTCCATCGCCTCCCGGTATGTGAGGAGTGTCGACCCGCCGATATCGAGGGACTCGTTCCTCGTCTCCGGTTCTTCCAGTGCTTTAACCAGGTAGGTCATGGCGTCGTCGACGTGTACGGGTTGATTCCGGTTCTCCAGCCACGGGGGCGACACCATGAACGGTAAGCGTTTCACGAGCTGGGACATGATATTGAAGGAGGCGCTGCCCTCCCCGACCACCATCCCGGCACGGAAGGCTGTCAGGTCTCCATTCGCTTTCCCGAGCTCTTCCTCGGTAACCTGCCTCCCTTTCAGGTGTTCGGAATCCGGTTCTTCGGGCAGTATACCTCCGAGGTATATTATACGGTCGACACCTGTAGCGTCGCAGGCCTCCCTCACGTTCCGGGCCATCTCTTTCTCTGTCTCGACGACGTCCGAACCTGAAAGGCCGTGCAGAAAGTAGTAGAGAGTTTCAGTGTCTTCCACAGCTTCTTCCGGAACGTTCTCTGTCGCGTCGGCGGTGACGCTCTGGTCTGCATGGGGCGAAGGGTGGAGATCGAGCCCGGTGACGTGGTGTTCCTCCTGCAACCTCTCCACGAGGTGCTTACCAATGAACCCGTTCGAACCCGCGACCGTGACGTTCATGCTCCGGTCTTTGTACGAAATAAGATAAAGGTGCTGGAGAGGTCCGGGAGAATTACCGCTCCTCTATACGTTCCCTGCAGTCCTCGCACCTCTGTTTGAGGTCCTCGAGGTTAGCTTCTGTATCGATGCTTCCTAACTCGAGTTCGTCCTCGTAGTCTAAAGGGCTTTTGTGGTTGAAACCCCTGTTCTCCATCTCCTCAACGAGTTCTCCGTGTCTCTGTTCGAGCAACGAGGTGTCGACCTGCGCCTCCCGCACGTGACCCTTCACGGTCTCCAGGTTCCCTGCTTCTATCTGTCCGACTTCCTGGTGCATCTCCTTGTGTTCCCCCAGAAGGTGCTGGTCGCACAGAAACTCCGGATCCACGAGCCACATGCGTGTCATGTCGAGGGGATAGAACCGAAGGATTAAAGGGATATGTTGCCGGAAAAGTACGTGTTTCAGAGGGAGTAGAGGAACCTTTCGTCACTCACTATTTCGGTATCTTCCAGGATATTTTCGATAGCCTTCCTCGTGTCTTCGGGGCAGTAACCCTTGTTCGATCCGCCGATAGCCACGACATCGTAACCGGCCAGGACTCTTTCCACATCCCTCGACCGCGGCAAGCCTCCCTTCACCTCTTCCAGGAAACCGTCGTAGAGCTCCTTCCCGGGGCGTTGGACCCATATCGGTGATGACCGCCGCCAAGAGCCAAGACCGGCTTTGCACAAACCCTCCCTTTCTGCACAATTTTTGCACAAAAATATCAACCTTTGCACAATAATTCAGAGATATGCAGGACAAGTTCGAAGAACTACTGGAAACCGAAGACTGAGACAAGAAAGCAGAACTCGAATCATTCTTCTTGGAGGAGACTGCTGACAAGCTTGATTTTACAGACAAAGAATCAGCTTTGAAATTAGCTGCGAACTTCGACCGTTTGAAGAAGGACGCAGAACAAGCAGGAGAAAGCCACCTCACATAGTTATTCGGAGCATTAAGCCAATCACTAAAAGACAAGTTTCTGGACAGGAAAGAAGATTTAGGAGAAAGAAACCTTGAGGATTTCTAATCTCCTATTTAGATATGAATCTTCCTACTCTGGCCAAGTCTCTTCCCTTAATTGAAGGGTAAATTTGCCACATATCTCGTAAGTTAAGATCGTAGTGAACAAAGTCTTCTACCAGATTCTCATCGAGTTCGTCCACTTTCTCTACGAATTGATTTAATCGCTCCTCATTAAGCTGATATACAAGTTCTTGAGCAAGTTTTTGTTTTCTAAAGCTCTTGCCTTTTTCTTCGGCCCATTTTTGGTCGTATCCCCGCAATTTTCTCGCAGATAAATCACTTTGTTCCATAGCGTCATATGTTATCTCTGCAGCATACCTCGCAGACTGCATACCTGGTCTTATACCTTCCAAAAGCAGAGGGTTAATACTTGCTACAGTATCTCCTACTGCAAGGAATCTGTCGTCAGACCTATCTACATCAAATGGATATGAGAACGCACTACCTGCGTGAACTTCTTCCACGCTGTTGTTTTCAAGTTCGAGTTGGGCTATCCAGTCTTGTAGATAGTCTTGAAGTGTTCCTTCGCCGTCTTGTTTTCTGAAAAATTCTTTGGACCAGCAAACTCCTACTTTGGTGTTTTCTCCTGCGTCAAAAGCCCAAGCATAGCCTCCAGGAGCTACATCACCAAACTCGAACACCATTTGTCCATCATAATATCCTCCTCGTAGCTCCTGCTCTACCCCTATCCATCTATCGTCTTCATTTGGATTTAAACCGAGGTAATCTTGTGCGATTACTGCTTCAGGTCCAGAAGCATCAACAAATAAATCTGCTTCAACTTTTTCTCCGTCTACATTAATGGAGTTTATAGCACCTTTTGTATCTGTGTCGTAACCTGTTACATTTGAGTCTAAATTTAGTTCTGCTCCATGGTTTTGAGCTTCTTCAGAGATGTATTCGAGAAAATCTCCATATTCTAACACAAAACCATCCACATTTAATCTTGACCTGGAATCAGGCGATACGAAAACTACTTCATCGGTTTCCGCCATAGCCAGGCTTTCAGGAATATTAAATTCGTCCATCATTTCTGGAAATGTTCCGCCTGTAGATTTCTTCCTGTCAGTTATGTCAGAATCTTTTTCGTAAATAGCGACATCATATTCATCGGCAAGTTCTCTGGCATACTGTAGACCTGCAGGTCCAGCACCTACAACCGCTATATCATGTCTATCCATAAGTAGCAAACTATAGCTTAAATTTTAATAGTTTATTCGGAGAATCAATCTTCTATCCACCATTCAATGCTGTTTCCTTTATCTTCTCTCTCGATGTAGTGGTCTTCCCAGAGGTCTTCAAGTCTGTCTTTGGCTGTTTCCCAGGCGATGTCAGCTTTATCGGCAACTTCCGATGTGCTGAGAGATACAGGATGTTTGTAGAGGACTTCCAGTATCTTCTCTTCGTATATGTCGAAGTTAGCTCTCCTTCTCCTTTCTGTCATCTTCGTCTACCTTTTGATGTTCGAGGGAAACCTCTAGGAAGGATCCCCTGTTTCCGTCCAGGGTCTTCAAAATCTTATGGCCGCTTCACCGGGGAAGATTTCGTTTAAAACCTTCAGGACCTTTGCTTCGTCCTCGGTCAACTGACCTTTCCCGCTCGGTTCCAGTACCGCCATTTCAGGGTAGATGCGGGCTCTGGAATCACCACCGTACTTGGTCTGGATAGAAAGTGAAGAGTTATCGTGAACGGATCTCTTCTGAACAACCAGGTCCCCGTTCTCTATCTCGGAACCGAACTCTTCATAGATACGGGACTCTACCTGGTCCAGGTCCTGTTCTTCCCCCTGGGCCTCGTAGACGATACCCATCAATACATTACTTTCAAGAGAGATTTAAAAACCGGATGCGTTTTCGAACCCTGAACTACTTCCGGACGAAGTCATCCCTGTAAAACCGGAGAATTCCGGCTTCTATGATCTCTCCAGTTCCGGTGAAACCGACCGATCTACATCTTTCCTCGGCCTCCATCTCAATTTCTTCACCCTCTTCCACTCTTAAATCCTTCATGATCCTGGATGGAGCCATGCCTC
>JALIDP010000024.1 GCA_022865215.1 Candidatus Nanohalarchaeota archaeon QJJ-7
AAGAGTATTCTCGAGAGGAGTACCTCAGGCGTCTTTCCGATCCCTACTGGTTCCAGGCTTTCGGCTGCGTTCTCGGGTTCGACTGGCACTCCTCGGGGCTGACCACGACAACCATGGGAGCACTGAAGGAAGCTCTGGAACCGGAGGAACACGGGATCGCGGTCCTGGGAGGTAAAGGAGGGACCTCGCGGAAAACACCTGAAGAGATCGAGCAGCTGGAATCTGTCTACAACCTTAACTCCTCCGTCACAGAAGAACTGAAGGAGAGCAGTCGTTTAAGTGCGAAGGTGGATAACTCGATGGTCCAGGACTCGTACACATTGTACCACCACACCTTCGTCCTGACAGAGGACGGGGACTGGGCTGTCATCCAGCAGGGGATGGGGGATGAATCCGCAAGGAGGTACCACTGGCTTTCCGATAACGTGGAGGGCTTTGTGGAGGAGCCGCAGAACGCGATCGCCTCGATGGACAAGAGGCAGGAGGTCCTGGACCTGACCTCCGAGGTCTCCGAAGAGGCGCGGAAAGTCTCTGTAGACCTGGTGAAAGACGATCCCAGACACCTCAAGAGATACGCTAAAGAGGAAAATCAGAGATCTCTGGACAGTTTTACAGGAGATTCCAGCCCTCACCTGACGATGCCTCGCCACCACAGGTTGAGGGATGAAGACCTGACCGAGAGGAGTATCGACCAGTTGCAGAAAGCTTACGAGATCCAACCAGAGGATTACAGGGAGCTCGTCTCTTTGAAAGGTATCGGTCCGAAGTCACTGAGAGCCCTGGCGTTGATATCAGAGCTTGTGCACGACGCGGAGGCGTCGCGGGAGGACCCGGCCAAGTACGCGTACGCTCACGGAGGGAAGGACGGCACTCCTTACCCTGTTGACCGGGAGAGGTACGATGAATCCATCCAGCACCTGGAAGAAGCCCTGGGACAGGCTGAAGTGGAGGGAAAGGAGAAGAGGAAGGCTCTGAAACGACTGGCAGATAGCTAGCGCGACACGAACCTGTTTCCTTTCACATAGAACCTCAGCTCCATATCTTCGCCTCCCGACACCCCTATCCTCGTGTCCTCCACAACGTCTTCCACTTCCTCTCCCTCCCCGATCCTGAGGTCTCCTCCGGTCAGATCGGTCCTGTTGTGTTCTTCCGAGATCCGGAAAGCTTCCGTGAGCTTGCCCGGTCCGTTACACAGCTCCTGTCTCTCCACGCCACGGTTCTCCTTCATCCTCTCGATACCTTCCAGCGGCTCCACCGCGCGGATAAGCACTGCGGAAGGTTCGCCCGCCTCACCTGTGACAACGTTCAGCATCCTGTGGATTCCGTAAGAAACATAGATGTAAGCAGTCCCAGGCTTCTCGAACATCGGGGAGTTCCGTTCAGTCTTCCCACCCGAGGCATGGGAGGCAGGGTCATCAGGTCCGTGGTAGGCCTCTGTCTCCACTACACGGCCACTGAGCCGCTCTCCCGTTTCGTAAACCAAGCGGTGACCGAGAAGTTCACGGGCTACCGTCTCCGGGCCCCGGCTGAAGAAGGCTCTCCTCATTTATTCTCCTCTATCCAGCTCTCGAACTTTTCCTTGCCCATCGCCCCCATCTGTCTGGAAACTTCTTCTCCATCCTCAAGGATGACGAAGGTTGGGATGCTACGGACTCCCTGGGCAGTTGCAAGCTCCTGGTATTCG
This sequence comes from Candidatus Nanohalarchaeota archaeon QJJ-7, assembly GCA_022865215.1. Classification (GTDB taxonomy): domain Archaea; phylum Nanohalarchaeota; class Nanosalinia; order Nanosalinales; family Nanohalalkaliarchaeaceae; genus JALIDP01. The sequence goes on from JALIDP010000024.1 coordinate 1,685, forward strand.
TCCACGTCGACCTTGCCGACTTTGATATCGTCCATCTCTTCGGATATCTCCTCAACTATGGGCTCGGTCTGCTTGCACGGACCGCACCATTCAGCCCAGAAATCTACCATCCAAGTTTCTCCGCTCTCTTTAACCTCTTCGAACCGTTCCGCATCAAGATCTTCAGGCATTAGAACTCACACTCCTCACGGTCGGAGGGAAACTCATAAACCTTTCGGGCCTGTTTCTCTCCCATGAGATACGACCGGCTCGAACCCCTGGAACTCTCTACGAAAGAGATAAAGAACAGTACGGTAACGGTGGTTGGTGCAGGAGCTACGGGTTCGAGGATGCTCGAGCAACTCGTCCGAATCGGAGCAGACATCCGGATCATCGACCGCGACCTTCTCGAGGAAGAGAACCTCGCGACCTCCGCGCTCTACACAGAGGAACAAGTGAAAGAAAGACTGCCGAAAGCTGTAGCTGCAAAGGAAAGGCTAGAGGATATCAACTCAGATACAAAAATTAAGAGCAAGGTTGCGGATCTAAACTCTCAGACAGTCGATTCTCTGCTTAGTTTGTCTGATATCATCCTCGACGGCACAGACAACATGGAGACCCGGTTCCTGGTCAACGAGTGGTGCGTGAAGAACTCTGTTCCGTGGGTCCACGTCTCCGCGATCCGGAGTTCAGGAGAGGTTATGCCTATCGTTCCCGACAGGACCTCCTGCTTCAACTGTGTATTTGAAGGCGTGAAAGGCTCCTCCCTGGAGACCTGCGAGACCGCAGGCATCTCACCTGCAGCGGCTTCTGTTGCGGCTTCTGTAGGGGTAAGGAAAGCGCTCGAAGTTCTTGAGGGAAGCGTTGAAGGGAAACTGACCAGGTTCGACCTGGAGAAAGGAGATTTCCAGGAGCTGGTAACCGGAAGAGAGAGCTGCAATGTATGCAAGGGAGAAGAGTTTCCTTACCTCGAAGGGGATGAAGGAACTACAGCTATAGCCGTCTGCGGTGAAGACAAGTATCAAGTAAATCCTGGTAGCGAAATCGATCTGGAAGGTACCGCAGATAAGCTGGAGGAATCAGGGACAGTCACACTTAACTCCTACCTCCTCAGGTTCGATGGGGACGAGAAGTTCACCCTGTTCCAGGACGGCAGGATGATAGTCGAGGCGGAAAGCAGGGAAGGGGCGAGGAGCGTTTACTCACGTTTCATCGGAAACTGACCCGGTTTAAAGCTTGAGAATCTTTATCAACTATGCCTACAGAGGAAGAAGTACATGAAAAGCTGGAGCAGGTGATCGATCCTGAACTCGGGATCAACATCGTTGACCTCGGGCTGGTGTACGAGATCGATGCAGAGGAAGGAGACATCCACGTACTCATGACCCTCACAACACCTGGATGCCCGCTTCACGATGTTTTCCGAGAAGAGGTCAAGAAGAATGTCTCCGAGCTGGAAGGTTTAGAGGGGGAAGATATCGAGGTGGAGCTGACTTTTGATCCACCCTGGAGTCGAGAGGATATGTCGGACGAGGCGAGAGCTGAACTGGATTTCATCTAGTGAGAAAAGGGACAGAGGACAGGACCGGACTATTTTTATACCGCGACAGGTAACCGTTGAGCATGGAAATCTCGCTGGGAGATGCCGATTGGTCATTCAAAGATTTATTCGCAGTCTCAGTCCTCTCACTGGTAGCTGTTGCGCCGCTCCTGATCTTCGATATCTCGATCGGAGCGTTTTTCAGGGGAAGTATAGGAACATTCGTGAAGTTCCTGGCGGCTTCCCTCGTCCTGCTACCCCTTCCCGCAGCATATGTCACTTCAATCTCCACTGAGAAGTTCAGGAAAGAGACGGTAGGGGCTGCTGTAGTTCTGCCCTTATCCGTGCTTGGCCTGTACTATGCGGCGTTCACTTCAGGCCTGTTCCTGGGTCTCCTCCTCATATCCTACAAGTCTAGGAGCGTCTACCATGGAGACAACTTCGGCTGGACATCTTTCAAGACCGTAGGAAGCGTTCTCACAGTCCTGGCACTTGTTCTTGGAGCTACAGCCGCATTCAGTTATCAGTCCTCTCCCGAGATGCAGGACGATCTTCAGGGAGCCCTTACAAACACCACGGTCGATATAGCTATCGAATACACCGGGATATCTGGACAGAACATCGCACCGGGCGGAGGGAACATGGAAGATATAGCAACACAGCTCTCAGAAAACGTTTCCCGTCAGTCTATCCTCATGACCGAGAAGGCCGTTTTCAGGGCCGTGGAAGAGTCAGGTAGCTTCACTGAGCAGCAGAAAACTCTTCTCAGAAGCACGTTCAGCAGTTCCAGTCGGAATATCCCTGGAAACCTTAGCAACCAGGTCCAGGAAAGGCTGGATACAGAACCTTCAACCGGTGAGATGGACGTTGAAGACCTTGCCAGGAGCCGAGTAAAACCATTGATCGAGAAGGTGACAGCTCCTGAGACTCCTTTCCTAGTCCTGATATTCCTTACCGTCCTCTCAACGGTCTACATGTTCAAACTTCCGTTCCGCTTCCTCGGATCCATCTACGCCCTCATCATCAGAGCGGTGAGAAAACGGTTATAGAGACGTTCTACAGCTTCCAGAAAGCTTACACTTTCTTTTAAAACTAGGTTCGGAATCCTTCTACATGGGTTCTATCAGCTTCGTAGAAGAGGAAGAAGCACGCAACGAGCTCCCGGAAGAGTTCGAGCCCTACGTCAAAGACTGGTTCAACGGTAAGTTCGACGAGCTGACACCTCCGCAGAAACATTCGTTCGAACTCATCCACGAAGGTGAGAACTCTCTCATATCAGCCCCTACAGGTTCAGGTAAGACCCTCTCCGCTTTTTTATCCATACTCAACGAGCTGTTCCTCCTGGGAGAGGAGGACGAACTGGAGGACAGGGTCTACGCTATCTACGTCTCCCCCCTCAGAGCGTTAAGCAACGACATACACCGGAACCTGGAAGTACCTCTTGAAGAGATCCGGGAAGAGGCGGAGGAGAACGGGGTCGACATGCCGGAGGTCCGGCACGCTGTCAGGACCGGTGACACCCCTTCCTCGGAACGGTCGAAGATGCTAGAGACGCCGCCGCACATCCTCATCACAACTCCCGAAACACTCGGTATCGTTCTCAACGCGCCGAAGTTCCGGGAGAAGCTGAAGAACGTGGAGTACGTGATAGTGGACGAGATCCACTCGCTGAGCGACAACAAGAGAGGCACCCATCTCTCCCTGTCGCTCGAGAGGCTGCAGGATATGGCGGATACGGATCCGACCCGTATAGGTCTCTCCGCAACACAGGCGCCGATAGACGAGATCGCCGAGTTCCTGGTAGGTTACGAGAACAGAGAGTCGAGAGGCTGCAACATAGTGGATGTCGCCGCTTCCAAGGACATGGACCTGGAGGTCCTTTCTCCAGTCGAAGACCTGATCCACACCGAACCAGACATCGTCAACGGAAACATGTACCGGAATATCCACGAGATGGTTCAGGACCACACCACCACCCTGATCTTCACCAACACGCGGGCAGCGACTGAACGGGTGGTGAAGAACCTGAAGCGGAAGTGGCCTGATCGCTACGAGGATAACATAGGTGCACACCACTCCTCCATGTCCCGCGAGAAACGGCTGGAAGTGGAGGAAGCGCTGAAGAACGGCGAACTTGAGGTTGCGGTTACCTCCACCTCTCTCGAGCTCGGTATCGACATCGGTTACATAGACCTCGTGCTACAGCTCTCAAGCCCGAAGGGGGTTTCCCGCGCGATCCAGCGTATAGGGAGGAGCGGCCATAAACTTCATGAGGAGGCTAAGGGCCGAGTCCTTGTCATGGACAGAGACGACGCTCTTGAATGCACTGTGATGATGCGGTCCGCGAAAGATGATGAACTAGACCGTGTCCGTATCCCCGAGGCGCCTCTGGACGTGATGGCTCAACACGTCGTGGGGATGGGGTGCAACCGGAAGTGGAACGTGGAAGAGGCTTTCGAGACGATAAGACAGGCGTACCCTTACCGTGACCTTGAACGCGAAGATTACGACAAGACGCTGAAATACGTTGCAGGAGAGTACGCAGGACTGGAGGACCAGCACGTATACGGGAAGATCTGGATAGGGGAGGACTACCCGGAAGGAGAAGTTCCCGAACCTGAGAACCTTCCCGACCGCGACCAGGACTCGCCTGTTGAAGACGATCTGGTGTTCGGTCGGAGAGGGAAGATGACCCGGGTCATCTACATGACCAACATCGGGACGATACCGGACGAGTCTGCGTTCAACGTATACACGAGAGGGAACGAGAAGTACGTAGGGACTCTCGATGAAGAATTCCTTGACCGGTTGACGAAGGGAGATATCTTCGTTCTGGGTGGAGACACCTACGAGTTCCAGTACGCGAGGGGGATGAAGGTCTACGTCGACTCGCGTCCGGAGAGAAGCCCGACAGTCCCCTCCTGGTACTCGGAGATGCTCCCCCTGTCATACGACCTCGGGAAAAAGGTTATGGAGTTCAACGGAAAGGTGACCGATCAGCTTGATATGGGTGCGGACCTGGAAGACATCGAGGAGTGGGTCCACGGCAACTACTACGTGGACGAGAACACCGCATCCTCGATACTCTCCTACGTGGACGAGCAGAAGCGTTACGTGGGAGAGGTCCCGAGAGAAGGGAAACTGGTCATCGAAAAGACGTTCGACGATTCAGGGAAGATGAACCTCGTCTTCCATTCCATCTACGGGCGAAGGGTGAACGATGCTCTCTGTCGCGTGTTCGCAGAGGTACTGTCCAAACGGGTGGACGCGAACATCGGCATCGTGGTGGACGACCACGGCTTCGTCCTGATAGCTCCGAGGAGACCTGTCGACATCGAGCGGCTGGTCGAAGACGTTGCGGATGTGGACCTGAGAGACGTTCTGAAACGGGCGGTCAGGAAGACGGAACTTATGAAGCGGCGGTTCCGGCACGTGGCCTCCCGCGCGTTGATGATACTGAGGAACTACAAGGGTAACAAGAAGTCGGTCGGTAAACAGCAGATGAAGTCCCACTTTTTACTCAGTGCTGTGGAAGACATCGATCCCGACTTTCCGATCCTGAAGGAGACATACCGGGAGATAATGGAGGATCACATGGATGTTGAACACGCCGAGGATATCATGGAAGAGGTCCGGGAAGGAGATATGAAAGTGGAAGTGATAGAGACTGACGTTCCTTCACCGTTCGCGCACAACCTCGTTCTCCAGGGCCAGTCGGACGTTGTACGGTTAGAGGATAAAAAGAAGAGGTTACAGAAGTTACACAAACGGGTGCTGAACCGGATAGGTGAGAGCGTGGAGGACTGAAAGATGGGGAAAGAAGCATCAGAACTGATAGAGAAGAAAGCCAGGAGAGTCCAGGACAGGGTCTTCTACAGGACCCAGGTGCATCTTTCAGAGAACCTGGACACGTTCCCGGTGATGGGGATGGGTTTTTCGTTCATGAGAAGCTCAGCGGAAAAGAAGCTGGAGGAGCACATGGAGGAGAAGCTCCTGCCGGTGATAGACGAGCACCTGGACGTGCAGATGGAACTGGCGCGGGAGCTGACAGGGAAGAGGGATAAGGAAGAAGTTGTGGAAGATTACGAGGAAAGGCTTCTGGATACCGACCCTCTCTGGGACGTGCTAGAACCGGATATAGACCGGGAAAAAGCCAGGGAAGAAATACTCCAGGCGAATATCGAGGCGTGTTCACGGGCAGCAAGATGGATGGAAGAGGCGGGAGAAGAAGAGTTCGATGATTTCGAGGACCTCATATCTTCTCTTGACCGTAACCCGGAACAGGCCGTGGAGGAGCTGAACGAGATCCTTTACTACGTGGAAATGATGGAGAAGTACAGGGAAAGCCTGGATCTCTCGGGTTACAGTTCTTTTCTCGAATCAGGAGAAAGACGTGAATGGTTCCTGGAGAACCTCCTGGAGGGATTAAAGATCAGTGAAGAGGAGGCACTGGAAGAGGTCCGGGAAGAACTTCAGTAGTGCTTTAAATCTTAGAGTCGAAGCCGTCGATATGTCGGACGATGTTCTAACCTTCGAGGAGTTGAGGAGGGCTCAAAGCAAGGAGAGAGACTCTGATACGTTACAGAAACTTGAGGAAGAGTTCTTCGACCGTGCCCGTCGATATCTCAAGATCAAGAAGAATCCTGGAAAACCGCTCCAGAATCAAGAATACCGGAACGCGAAGAACATCCTGCAGGACGTTCTGGATATGCGCCAGAAGAAGATAGTGAAGCTAGCCTTCCTCTCAGTCAAGTCCGGGGTGGACGTCGAGAACCTCCTGCCAGGAGAGGAGGAACTTTTCGAGGAGATGAAAGAGGAGATAGAGGACTACAGGGAGGAACTGAATGAGGAGGTCTTCAAGGAACTGGAGAAAGATGTGGTGGAGACATCGAATGAAAAGGGGAAAAGGATAGAAGAGGTCGGGGATACAGGTACCGAGAGTTCGGAGGAGGAGATAGAAGAACAGTTTGAACCCGATGACGACGATGAAGAACAGGAAGAAGATGGGGGAGATGAGACGGAGTTAGAGAACGAAGTTGAAGAAAAGGGGCCAGAAGAAGCTTCTGGAGATGATGGCGAAGATGTTGAAGAGGAAGAAGCTTCTGGAGATGATAGAGAGGAAGAGAGTGTAGATGCTGAGGATTCCGGCGATGGAGCTTCAGACATCCTCGAGTTCGACACAGGAGATGAAGAAGATGAAGTAGAAAATCAGGATTCAGAAGACACTGAGGGAGAGAACGAAGAGGATAACAGACCAGGAGATGATCTGGTCTCCATAGAGTCCCGGGAAGATATCCCGGAATTCATGGGAACCGACCTTCAACCTTACGGCCCGTTCGAGGAAGGTGAAGAGGTAGAGGTTCCGGAAGAGAACGCGGAAGTTCTGGAGGATCAGGGTAAAGCAGAACGAGTAAGCTGACTAGCTGTCTTTAACTTCTTCTACCACGAACCACGGAACCTCCACGAGTGCGGGTATATGGGTCTCCACATGGTGTTCCCAGACGCCTTCTTCACCGAACGCTTCCCCGTGGTCTGAGGTTATCACCACCTTCCCATCCAGCTCTTCCACCAGTCCCTGTACGGACTCCATCACCAGTCTCAGGTTCTCCTCGTAGTACTTTTCCAGTGTCTCTCTCGTCCCCTGAGTTCCCAGGTCCCGGATACTTTCCGGGTTCAGCTCGAGTACCATCCCGACTTTCATCGCGAGCTCGCTCTGCTCCAGGAAGTTCTCTACCTTCGGTTTTATCCGATCCAGTACAGGAGAAAAGAGAGTTTCCCCATCAGTCTGACCTCCCTCCTTGACCTCCTTGAAGCTCTTCCTTATCCTCCCGACCTTCCTGCCCTTGCCCCTCCTTATGTACGGGGCGTGGGGCTGCATGTAATGGATAACCGTCCGCTCGCTCTTCTCCATCTCGTCACGGTTCTCCAGCACGACCTCGTTCATATCCTCAGGGGTCACGGTGTCCAGTTCGTCATCCCAGGCGATGTTCCAGACGTCTATGATGTTGGAGATGTGCTCAGTTGACTTCCAGTCCGAGTCGTAACTGGAACCCCATTCCATCTCGTTGAGCGGGATCCCCAGACCGTTGATGAACGGGTTGGAGGAGAAGTAGGCCAGGTCGTGTTGGCCTTTGAACGTCTTTGCAGCCCATTCCGGGGTCGAAGAACCTCTGCTCTCCCTCTTCTCCAGTTCGCCCTCGAAGTAGTCGCTGTACACTTCCTCGAAGGTATCGAAACGGCACGCATCCAGAACGATGAGGTAGTCCCAGTCTTCCTCAACCACATTCTGGTCCTTCATAACCGTTCAGGGCATTTGTGGAAGCTTATAAGCCTCGTTGGGTAGGGCCACTCCAGTCATAGCAGGCGGAACGGTGTCTTACCACGCCCTTTTTTAAACGTTGTCCGGTTCTACTGTATCATGGTCGAGATCCCTAAGGAGAAGCGCACGTACTGTCCTCACTGCGACTCCCACCAGGTTCACCGGGTGAAAGAAGATACTAACAAACCTGGAAGTGCCATGAACAAGAAGCAGAGGAAAAGGCAGAGGAAGATCGAGAAGGGTTACGGCTCCTTCCCGTTCGAGGACCCTGCCCACCGTTCCCGCGGGCGTAAAAACCCGACATCGGAGAAGAAAGATCTCGTACTGGAATGCAAAGAATGCGGGAAATCACACAAGCCGAAGAAGCCTATCCGGGCGGCTTCGTTCGATATAGAATAGATCCGGAGGTGTCAAGATTGTCAAGAGGAAAATTTGTGAAGGTAGAATGCGATGGCTGCGGTAACGAGCAGATAGTCTTCTCCAGACCTTCAGGAGACCTTGAATGCGTGGTCTGCGGGGACGTTCTCGCAGATTCTTCCGGAGGGATGGCCGAGTTCCAGTCCCGTATAGTTGCGGAGGTGGCGTAGATGCGTTTCTTCAGCGATCTGCCCGAGGAGGGTGAGTTCGTAGTTATAGAGATACAGGAGATCCACGAGCACTCCGCATCCGCGAATCTCATGGGTTACGATGAGTCAGGGCTTCTCCACATCTCCGAGGTCTCCCGGTCGTGGGTACGGGATATCAGTCAACACCTGGACGAGGGGGAGAGGACGGTCGCCCAGGTCGTGGAGGTTGAAGACGATGATACCGTCAACCTCTCACTGAAGCGGGTCAACGATAACCAGAAGCGGGAGGCGATGGATGAGTGGAACAAGGAGAAGAAGGCAGACAAGTTCCTGAATAAGGTTGCTGACCGTACAGGGAAGGACGTTGAAGAACTCTACGAGGAGATCGCGTTCCCGTTCCAGAAGGAGTACGGTACAACGTTCGAAGGGTTCGAGTACGCGGCGATGGAAGAAGTGGACTTCGACAGTCTCGGTATCGATGGAGGACTCGCCGAAGCCATCACTGAAGTCGCAAACGAAAACATCAGCCTGAAACAGGTAGATATGGAGGGCGAGATGACTATAGAGGTTCCAGGAGGAAAAGGAGTGGACGCTGTCAAGGACGCACTAGATGTAGGTGAGAAAGCGGAAATATCTTACGTCTCTGCCCCTCAATACTCGATAACGGTGTGGGGAAGGAACGCGGAAGATGCAAAGGAGAGGATGGATAAGACCCTCGACTCGGTACGTGAAAGTATCGAGGAATCGGGAGGGACGTTCAGCTTCGAGAAGAAGTAGTTTCGAGGAGATATCCTGTGACAGGTATTAAAAAGTGCGACGAGTGTAAAGCTTATACACTGGAGGACGAATGTCCGAAATGCGGTTCGGAAACAGGCGATCCGGAACCGCCAAAGTTCTCCTTCCCCGACCGTTACGGCGACTACCGCCGGAAAACCAAAGGTGAGAACTGAATGGAAGTCGAACATCACGAGGAGACACAGATAATCTGGGATGACGAGAAACCAGAACTTGACTCCCCTGTATTCGTGGAGGGACTGACAGGTATAGGACACATCGGCAGGACTGCAGTTCACTATCTCATCGATCATCTGGAGACTGAGAAAGTGGCGGATATAATCTCACACCACTTCCCGCACTGGGCTATAGTAAACGAGGACAAAGAGCTTGACATACTGAAGAACGAACTCCATGTTTACGAGAGAGATGACGAACCGGACCTGGTCTTCCTGATAGGTGACGCACAGAGCATCGATCCGATGGGGCATTACGAGATAATCCACGAGATACTCGATATCCTGAACGACTGGGATACAGAAGATCTGATAACCATAGGCGGTTACGGGACAGGAGAGATGGTAGAAGAACCGGACGTTTTCGGTGTTGTAACCGATAAGGAGCTGAAGGAAGAATACGATGATTACGGTATCAGTTTCGATCATTCAGTAGGACAGATAGTCGGTGGTACCGGGCTTCTGCTTGGGATCGGGAAGCGTTACGGGATGGAAGGTATAGCGCTCCTGGGAGAGACCCCGGGATTCCTGCTCTCCGATCCTAAAGCTACAGAAGAGGTCCTGAAGATACTGGAAGAGATGCTGGATATCGAACTGGACTATGAGAACCTCGAGGAGAAGGTAGAAGAGGTTGAGGAAGTTATGAAAAGGGTCCAGGAGTTACAGAAACAGGCACAGCAGCAACAGCAGCAGTCCGGTGGCGAGGGCGAGGGAGACGAGCTGGGGTACATCGGGTAGGAGCTTTTAAAACTTGTATTTACTGCTTCCAATAGGTGGAAAGATGGTAGAAATGGAAGATTACACGAGGTTCGAGCGCGCCCGGATACTCGGCGCGAGGTCGCTTCAGATCTCTGAAGGAGCTCCGGCACTTATCGAAACTGATTCCACGAAGGCTATAGATATCGCGAGGAAGGAGCTGGAGGAAGGGGTCGTTCCGATAGGTGTGAGACGGGGCTGAATATGGAAATCTCAAGTCTTTCTCTCAGAGAGGTCTACGATAGTAGAGTCGAGAGTACCGTAGAGGCAGAGATAAACGGGGAGATCGCGGCAGCCCCTTCAGGCGCTTCTACAGGAACTCACGAAGCACTATGTTTCGTCCCTGATAACCTTGGACGTGTCGAGGAGGAGCTCAAGGAGGAACTTGAAGGCCGCGAACTCGACCAGGATGAGTTCGACTCCGTCCTCGAAGAGGTGGACGGGACAGACAACTTCTCAGATATAGGATCAGTTGCGATCGCGTCCTCACTCGCTTTCAGGAAGGCGGAAGGTTTCGATAGGGGAGAGAAGTTCCCCTACCCTGTCGGGAACCTTGTCGGGGGAGGCGCCCATGGCGGCAATACATCAATCCAGGAGTTCCTCGTTCTGCCTCTCCAGTCTTCCACAGTTCCTGAAGCCATGGATGCTCTATCGAAGGTCTACAACGAGTTCGGGGAGCGTTACAGCCGTCACATAACAGGCATCAACGACGAGGGAGCCTATATAACTAAGATGGGTGACGAGGAGACATTGAAAGCGGTGAAGAAAGTCACGGAGGAGCACGGAGCGTCAGTAGGAGTCGACATCGCCGCCTCAGAGTTCTATGAAGACAGGAAGTACCGTTACAGCAGCATGGGACATGAGTTCGATCCGGACGAACAGCTGAAGTTCATGGAGAGACTCGTGGACCAGTTCGGCCTTGTCTACGTCGAGGACCCGTTCGAAGAGGAAGATTTCGACCGTCTAGCCGAGCTGACCTCACGGATCCATGACACTCTCGTGGTGGGTGATGATGTGTTCGTGACGCAAGAAGGACGGCTTCAGAGAGGGATAGAGCTCGGTTCAGGGAACTCTACGATAATCAAACCGAACCAGGCAGGCACCGTGACCCGTACGAGAGATGCCTTCGAGCTCGCGGATGAGAACGGTTACGTCCCTGTAAACTCTCACAGGAGCGGTGAGACCTGCGACCCCGCGATCGCGGACCTCGCCCTGGAATGGGGAGCTCCACTCCTGAAATCCGGTATATCAGGCATCAGAACAGCCAAGAACAACCAGTTACTGAGGGAGTGGGACAGAGGAGATGGAGAGATGGCTGATGTCGAGGCACTTTAAAAGATTGTGCTAAAAAGGAGGTTCAAGAGATGCTGACAGATAAGGAAAATTACCTGGAGGCCGGAGTGAATATCGGTTCTCAGCAGCAGGTCAAGGACATGGAGCCGTTCATCTTCCAGGTGAAGAAGAACAACCTGGCGATAATCGACCTGGACAAGACAGATGAAAGGCTCCAGAATGCAGCGCATCTGCTGGCGAATTATGAGCCCGAGGAGATCCTCGTTGTATCGAGAAAGGATATAGGACACAGGCCGGTTGTGACGTTCTCCGAGGCCACAGGTTCGAGAAGGATATTCGGAAGGTTCATGCCAGGGACCTTGACCAACCC
>JALIDP010000025.1 GCA_022865215.1 Candidatus Nanohalarchaeota archaeon QJJ-7
GTGTGTCCCAAAGATCATCTGCGGTAGTATCCATCATATCCGCGTATCTATTAATCGCATCCTCACCGTCAATCTCCTCTATCACATAATCTTGAGAGGAAGTACAGATTCCTCTATGTTCAGTGGACTGATAACCGTGAGCGAAAGAGAATCCAATTTTGAGTCCCGAAGATCCAGCCACCACAATAAGCGCATCCTCATATAGTTCTCCATTATAGAACTGGTAATTCTCTCTCAGGCCTGGATGCACTGTCGTCCCTCCCACTATAGGGACCCGTCTGCCAGTCACATCAAATATCCCTTCCACAACCTCATCTTCCTTCCCAGGCCCACTCAGCTTCAAACCCGGAGAGATAGCCATGACAAAGTACTCATAAGTATTGAAAGACTCCGCAGAATCCTTCTGTTTAGAAGCTAGATACTTCAGATAAGGGTTAAGGTATTCATCAGTCCCTAAATCATCTAATGCGGACGAAATCCCTTCTTTACCCCCCTCTCTCGGATTGGATCTAACGCCATTATAGATACCTATACCAAAGTCTAGGTACTCAGAAGACAAAAGAACGACAACCGTGCTCTTTTCTTTCAGATCCCCCTGAATAATCTCCCCCGCAGAAGTTCCACCCATCCAATCCGTTTCCTCTTCCCCCCCTAACCGATTCTCAACTTTCTCTGCGAAGTGCTCGAAATTCTTCTTTTTTCCTCCAAAATTGGATCCGTGGGTAAATACCATTCCCAGTTCCGGCACCTCTCCTCCATCCTCCTTGAAATTCTCTATCGCAGAATCAACCGCTTCCTCCGCAGCTTCCTCCGCCTCCGATGCATCGGAAGCGCCTACACCAGCATGTACGTTCTCCCCCATTCACACCACCCTTTTACCATGGTAAAATTCCGGGGTGAATCGAACGTTTCTGAAGCGTCCCATTATACCAATGATACTTACATTTACAGCCTCCCATATATAACTTACCGACTGTAAACCTCTACACCATGGTAAAAAAATAGAATTCAATCGGTCAGCATCTCGTGGATGGTCCTGTACTTCTCCACCTCGTGGGGCCAGGCGACGAGTGCACGGTCGATCTTCTTCACCTTTATCTTGTCCTCGCGGGCGAGCTGGTCGAAGTGGTATTTCACTTTCGATATCGTCGCCTTGTCACCGTCTTCTTCCTCAGGAAAGAGATCCAGCTCCCTCGCCACCTCAGAGACGTGGATCGGCCACTTCCTCTTGATGATGTGGAACACTTCCTCCCTCAGATTCTCACCTTTCACTTCGGACATACGGGAGAAAGCTTGTTCTCAGGAAATAAAAAGTCGACGTCTCTCTAGCGAAAATTACAGTCCATCTACCCATCCGAGAACCTGGAACGTACTATTGCTCCATCCCCGAACTCGCCTAACGTGTGAGGATTTGGAGCATTTAATGCTCCATCCCTTGGTGGACCTTCAGACCGCGCTCCGACTCGAACGCCTTTCCGCACTTGTTACAGGCATGTTCCGTACCGGTATCGGGCTCCTCGATATCGATGTCGAGAGAGACCTTGGGGAACACCTTGTCCATGTGCCTCCGGAAGGTCTCCGAGACCGCGTCCAGGTACTCCCGCGTCTCGCCCATGACCTCTCCGATAAGCTGTGGCAGGTGCTCGCGTCCACGTTCTGTGATCGCCAGGACCTGGTCCCCACCAGTCTGGGCGGACTCTACGTACTCGTGCCTCTTCAGGTCTTCGACCGTCGCCTCCACGCGTTCAGGGCTCCACCCGAGAGAATCGGCCAGATCCTTGACCTGGGTTTTGCCTTCAGCGATGAGACGCATCACGACGAGCTCGTCTTTCTTGGATTCTTCAGCCATGTGTATCACATCTTCAGGTTCGTTTCCCTAGTTTAAATATTCGCCGATGCGCTCTGTGTGAAAAAAGTTCCAGAAATGTAGAAGATGGAATTTTGCCCGTGTTTATTCAGTATCTGCTCCGGCCCTCAAGGATATGGAGAACGGGCAGAAACCCCACGTTAAAAAGTTTAACAATTTAACTTATTTGCAGGATGGTCGGCGAAATCGTGAAGATGTCCGAGAAAGGGCAACTCGTTGTGCCCAGCAGCATACGGGAAGAGGAAGGGTTCGAGGGTTCCGACCTGTTCCTCGCCGTCCCGATAGAGGACGGGGTCGCGTTCAAGAAGCTGGACCTGGACCTCGAAGAGGAGTACGAGGAGCTGAAGGAGAAGGTCCGGGATCGGTTCCAGGAGGAAGGGCTGGACGAAGAGGTAGCGGAGGAAGCGGTGGACTGGGCCCGAAACTAGTGCTGGATACCAACGTTCTCATCTCCGCTCTCGGATGGGGAGGACCTCCCGAGACCTGCTTCCGGTTCGTTCTGAGAACCCAGGCGATCAACTTCACGTCGGAAGATCTGCTCGAAGAACTCTCCACAGCGCTCCACTACCCTCGACTGGAGATCACCGAGGTTGAAAGGGAGAGGTTCGTGGATCTCGTGACTTCCGTTTCCATAGTGCTGGAACCGGAGATCGATATAGGCAGGATCGAAGAAGACCCTGATGACAACAAGGTCCTCGAGTGCGCGCTCGTAGCTGATGCAGATTTCATCGTTTCCGGCGATAGACACCTGAAACAGCTTGGAACCTTCCAGAAGACAGAGATAGTTCCGCCCAGCGAGTTCGCCGACCGGTTCAGGTGACCCAGGGCCACAGAAACATTTTAAAAGGTGGTTCAAGCCGGTTAGAATGCGATGGAGGAAGACACGCTTGAACAGGTAAGAGAGGCGGAAGAGAAAGCAGAACTGAAACGAGATGAGGCCAAGAGAGAAGCCGAACAGATAGTCAAAGAGGCCAGGGAAAAATCAGAACAGATGATAGAAGAGGCAAGAGAAGAGGCCGAAGACCAGAAGGAAGAGGTCCTGGAGAACGAGAGAGAGGATATCGAAGACAGAGTGGAAGAGATCCTGGCAGAAGGTGAAGAGGACGCGGAAGAGATCCGGGACGTAGAAGATTTGGAAGAGGCTGTCGATCTTCTAGAGGAGAGGTTCTTAGAACAATACAGAGGTTAGAGAGATGATCCGCCCGAAAGAGATGGTGAAGGTCTCCATACTGGGACCGAAATCGAAGATGAACACAGTCGTAGAGAGACTCCACGATCTCGAGGTTCTGCACCTCGACGAGTACGAAGAGGAAGAAGAAGGTATGGATATAGGGGGGCCTGGAGAGGAGGCAGAGGAGCTTTCCGACCAGCTCGTAAAGGTCAGGTCTATAAAATCGAAACTTCCTGAGGTCGAAGAGATCAAGGAGGAGCAGGAAGAGGAGCTGGATGACATCGGGGAGCGGATAGAAGAGATCGAGCAGGAGCTGGACCGGATAGAGGGTATGAAGGCCGAAAGGGAAGACCTGATAGAAAAGTTACAGGTGGTGGAGGACCTCGGGCTTGAACTGGAAGACTTCAGGGAGTACACGAACCTAGACATCTACCTCGGGTCAGTGAAAGATACCGGTTTCGAGGAGGAGCTGGCGGACGGCAGGTACGAACTATACCGATCAGGAGACACTGTGGCGCTCTTCGCGGACAGGGAACTTGAAGTCGAAGAGCTTCTCAGAGAGTCTGAGTTCGACAGTATCGGATATGACGATCTGGTCGAGAAGGACGGAGGCCTCCAGGAGGTACTGACAGAGGTGGAGACAGACCTCAGGAACCTGGAGGAGAGGGAGGAGGAACTGAGAGATGAGCTGGAGGAGCTGGGGTCACGGTGGAGGCACCACCTGGAAAACCGGGAGGAAGAACTTTCAGAGGATCTGGAGAAGGCGGAAGCACCTCTAAGCTTTGCCACCACCGAGAGCTCGTTCATCGCGGAGGGATGGATTCCGGAGGAGAAATACGATGAGGTTGTGGAGGAACTCGAGAACGCCACCCAGGGCAATATACATATAGAAAGGTACGAGGAGGAAACAGAGGCACCGATAGAACACGACAACCCCGCGGCTGTAAGACCTGTCGAATCCCTTGTCAAGCTTTACGGAACCCCGTCTTACAGCGAGGTCGACCCGACCTTCCTGCTGATGATGTTCCCTGTCCTCTTTGGTTTCATGCTGGGGGACGTGGGATACGGTATAACCACTTTCGCAGTTTTCTACCTCATGTACAGGAAGTTCCCCGACGCGAAGGGACTCTGGTTCTCCCTGATGTACGCGTCGGTCGCGACCGTCGCCTTCGGACTCGTCTACGCGGAGATGTTCGGCTACATCATATTCGGGCACCACTCCGTCCTCGCAGAGATTACAGGGATACACCTTTTCAAGGAGATACCTATACTTTTCCACCGCGCCGAACACGTCGGGATGGTCATGGAGATGTCTGTACTCATAGGCATTGCGCACGTGAACTTCGGTTTCCTCGTGGGAGCGTACAACGAGTACATATCCCACGGACTGCTTGAGGCGGTGTTCGCCAAGCTTTCCTGGCTGGTCATACAGGCTGGCGCGGTGATAATCGCGCTTACAGGCATGACTTACGCCGGTGCAGGCATTATGGTTGCCGGTGTGGCCATGCTTTACAGGGGGGAGAGCGTCGAGGGTGTCGTCGAGATACCTTCCCTCCTCTCCAACATACTCAGTTACCTCAGGGTTTTCGGCGTCATCATGGCCGTACTGGCGCTCGCGGCGGTTGTGAACAGTATGGCTGAACCGCTTTTCCAGTCCGGAAGCCTCTTCATGGTGGGCATGGGCGTCCTGGTGCTAGTGGTCGGCCACACGTTCAACACGTTCCTGAAGATGATGGAGGCAGGACTTCAGGGTATACGACTCCACTACGTGGAGTTCTTCACCAAGTTCTTCGAGGGCGGCGGAGAATACTACAGGCCTTTCGGCGGTGAGAATGTATGAAGGATACAGGCAAGCGAAAAACCCCTTTAAACGTTTCGGATAAAAACTCGAACGAGGTGAGATAATGCCTACAGAAGGAGCGATCGGTGCCGGAATCGCTATCGGGGCCTCGGCTCTCGCAACCGCTTGGGCCCAGAGCAACATCGGGTCTGCAGCCGTGGGAGCGATGGCGGAGGATGAGTCCCTCTTCGGACGTGGCCTCGTCCTTACAGTGATCCCAGAGACCATGGTCATCTTCGGTCTCGTTGTCGCACTTGTCGCGCTAGGGTTCATTTGAAAGCCGCAGTCGGGGGTAAGTTCCCGACTGCACCGTTTCCCTCCCGGAGGAAAAATCAATGGGACTAGAAGAAGTTAGACAAGAGATAGTTGAAGAGGCAGAGAGAGAAGCAGAAAAGCTGCTTGAAGAAGCAGAAGGAGAGAAAGAAGAGATCCTAGAAGAAGCAAAGGAAGAGAAAAAAGAGGTCCTCAAAAAAGCCGAGGAAGAGGCTGAAAAAGAGGCAGAGGCGATCCGGAAGAAAGAGATCTCGAACGCCCGGATGGAAGCCCAGGAGAAGCGCCTCGAAGCCAGAGAAGAGATCATCGAGGAGGTGAAAGAGAAATTTAGGGACCGGATAGAGGGCCTTGACCAGGAGACTGAGAGGGAGCTGGTCGAGGAATCGCTGGAAGACCTTTCTCAAGAGATCGATATAGGAGTTGTAAGGACTCGTGAAGAAATTCAGGACTTGGCCGAGGGATACGGTGAATTCAAAGAGATGGATGAACGGGGAGCGGTAGTCAAGACTGCTGACGGTTCCCGAAGGTTCGACCTGACCTTCGACTCGATAGCTGAGAACACTGTAAACGAGTCCAGGAAAGAGGTTTCAGAGGTGCTCTTCGATTGAAATCCGGTCTTTTTTCTTCGATCAAGAACTATTCCTACGCTAACGCCAGGATCCGTGCCCGGAGAGGGAACCTGATCACGGACCAGGAGTACCGTAAACTGGGGAAGATGGAACTGGCAGAGATAGCGGAGTTCATGGGTAACCGGGGTTACGGTCCAGAGATAGAAGAGATGGGAGACGCATATGAAGGAGAAGATCTGATAGAAAGGGCTGTGAGGAGGAACTTTTCCCGGACCTATCAGGAGCTGATGGAGATAGCACCGGGACCTATCCAGGAACTCCTCTCCATCTATTCCCACAAGTTCGATATCGAGAACGTCAAGACCGTGCTCAGGAAAGTTATGAGAGATCCGGAAAACGACATCTCCGAGATGGTCGTCCCCACCACCGAAATCGGGAGGAAGGACCTGGAAAGGCTGGCGGATATGGGCTCCCCGGAAGAAGTAATGAAAGAGTTCGAGATCTCAGATTTCGACGGCGATATTACAGATAAGATAGAGGATTTCTCTGAGCTCGGAGAGATTGAAGACGCACTTGACATCTACTATTACACGCACATGGTCGAAAAAGTTGACGATATCGGAGGTAAAAGCGAACTCTTCCGGAAGTTCCTGGAACTGGAAGCTGGTCTGAAGAACATCTCCCTCGTACTCAGGATGAAAAAGAGAGGCTACGATTACGGAGATATAGTCGACAGGCTTATCCCTGTCCCGGCCCGCCACGAGCTCCTGGAATCGGAAGAGCTTGCGTCCCTCAGTTACGAAGAGATACTGGAAAAGTTAAAGGAAAGCCCTGCAGGAGATTTCATAGAGGAAGAGACATCAGCAGAGATCCAGCAGGCGCTGGAGCGGTACAAGCTGAAACAGGGGATCCGGTTGATGCACGAGGACCAGCTCGGACTCAACCCTGTGCTCGGTTACATGGTCTGTAAAGAAGTGGAGGCCAAGAACCTGAGGACGATAGCGCGGGCGAAAGCGGAAGGTCTCGGAGAGGAGTTCATCGACAGGAACCTTGTCAAGGGTGTCGCATCATGAGGGTCAGTGTCGTCGGGTCGGAGGAGTTTGCTCTCGGTTTCAAGCTCGCCGGTATCAATGCATCTTACGAGATGGAAGAGGGAGAGGTCGAGGACAGGATAGAGGATATAGCAGAGGAAGAAGAGGGCGTTGTGATAATCGAAGGAAGCCACATGGACGCGCTGCCGAAAAGGAGGAGGATGGAGCTCCAGGATTCAGTCGATCCAGTAGTGATACCAGTGGAGGAGGAGGCAGAGAGCGAGGACCTGAGAAACAAGATAAAGCAGGCTATAGGGGTAGACCTCTGGGCGGAGTGATATACACATGTTAAAAATCTTTGCCAGAAAGGTGGTTACGAGATGAGCGAAGCAGAGATCTACAAGGTATCCGGTCCGGTGGTAGTCGCAGAAAACCTGGACGCACAGATGTACGACGTTGTGAAGGTCGGCGAAGAAGGTCTGATGGGTGAGGTCATCGAGATAGAAGGCGAGAAGACCTCTATCCAGGTATACGAAGATACTACAGGTGTGAAGCCGGGTGAGAAGGTTGTCAACACAGGCCAACCACTCTCTGTGGAACTCGGTCCAGGCATCCTTTCCTCCATCTACGATGGGCTCCAGCGACCTCTACCGGTGCTCGAGGAGAAAACAGGAGAGTTCATCTCCAGAGGTGAGGACGCTGACGGTATCTCCCGAGACAAGAAATGGGAGTTCGAAGCGCACGTTGAGGAGGGAGAGGAAGTTGAGAAAGGCGATGTTCTCGGGGTCGTGGAGGAGAAAGGTAAAGCGCACCGCATCCTTGTACCCCCGGACAGGAGCGGTACTATCGATACTATCGAGGAAGGCGAGTTTACAGTCGATGAGACGGTCGCGGAGCTCGAATCAGGCGAGGAACTCCGACTTATGCACGAGTGGCCTATCCGTGAGGCGAGAGAGGTCACAGAGAAGTTGGATCCAGGAGTCCCACTGGTAACCGGTCAGAGGATCCTCGACGGACTGTTCCCGCTCGCGAAGGGAGGAGCGGCCGCGATCCCCGGAGGTTTCGGTACCGGGAAGACAGTCACGCAGCAGTCACTGGCGAAGTGGTCGGACGCCGATATCATAGTCTACATTGGTTGCGGTGAGAGAGGGAACGAGATGACAGAGGTCCTCGACGAGTTCCCGGAGCTGGAGGACCCGTGGAGCGAGGAGGGCAAGAAGCTGATGGAGCGGACCATCCTCATAGCGAACACTTCCAACATGCCTGTCGCTGCCCGGGAAGCTTCCATCTACACGGGAATCACGATGGCAGAGTATTACAGGGACCAGGGATACGACGTCGCGCTCATGGCTGACTCCACTTCACGGTGGGCTGAGGCGATGCGAGAGATCTCTTCCCGACTAGAAGAGATGCCTGGAGAACGTGGTTATCCGGCTTACCTTGCCTCGCGCCTTGCAGAGTTCTATGAACGTGCGGGACGTGTGGAACCTCTCGGGGTCGAAGAGCCAGGTTCTGTCTCAGTTATCGGTGCTGTTTCACCTCCAGGAGGAGACTTCACTGAACCGGTGACACAGAATACTCTCAGGGTTGTGAAGGCATTCTGGGCTCTTGACAAGGACCTGGCGAACAAACGCCACTTCCCTGCTATCTCCTGGACCGACTCCTATTCGGAATACGATGAAAGACTGAACGAGTGGTTCGAGGAAGAAGTGGACGAGGAGTGGGGAGAACGGATCCTGGAAGTGAAGCAGTTGCTGCAGAGGGACGAAGAGTTACAGCAAACTGTGCAGCTGGTGGGTAAGGACGCACTTCCAGAAGGACAGCGGTTGACTCTGGAAACTGCACGGATGGTGAAGGAGTTCTTCCTGCAGCAGAACGCGTTCCACCCTGTCGACACTTTCTGCTCGCCTGAGAAGACTATCGATATACTGAAAGTGATACTGGACTTCGGTGACCGGGCCGAGCAGGCGATGGAGGAAGGTGCGGCGCTTGAGGAGATAACAGGTCTGGAGTCGAAGCAGATGGTGTCCGATATCAAGTTCGAAGAGGACTACGAGACTCTTATCGGAGACATACGTGAACAGATGGATGAAGACTTCGAAAATATAGGAGGTGAAGCACTATGAGCGAAGGAAAAGGAGTACAGGCAGAGTACCAGACTGTCGAAGAGATCAAGGGTCCGTTGATGTTCCTCGAGGAGACAGAGAACGTCGCATACGGGGACATCGTCGAGATCCAGACACCAGAAGGAGAGAAACGCAGGGGAGAGGTCCTGGAGACCTCTAAAGACACTGTTATCGTACAGGTTTACGAGGAGACAGAAGGTCTCGGGAGGAATACTTCGGTCAAGTTCCTCGAGGAGGATGTTAAGATGCCTGTGACCGAAGATCTGCTCGGCAGGATCCTCAACGGACGTGGAGAACCTATCGACGGAGGCCCGGAGATAGTTCCTGAGGAAGAAAGGAGTATCGTCGGGGAGGCTATCAACCCCTTCTCACGCGAACTCCCAGAAGACTTCATCCAGACCGGTATCAGTGCTATAGACGGTATGAACACCCTTGTCCGTGGACAGAAGCTCCCGATCTTCTCCGGACCAGGTATGCCTCACAACGAGATAGCACTGCAGATAGCGAGGCAGGCAGAAGTTGTGGACCAGGACGAAGACTTCGCAGTAGTGTTCGCCGGCATGGGGATCACGAACGAGGAAGCACAAGAGTTCATGCGCGACTTCCGTGAGACAGGGGCATTGGAACGCTCAGTCGTATTCCTTAACATTGCCGACGACCCGGCAGCGGAGAGGATCGTGACCCCGAGGATGGCGCTGACAACTGCGGAATATCTCGCTTTTGAGAAGGATATGCATGTATTGGTCATCTTGACGGATATGACCAACTACTGCAACTCGCTGAGAGAGATTGCTGCAGCACGTGAAGAAGTACCTGGAAGACGGGGATACCCGGGGTACATGTACACCGATCTCGCCCAGATATACGAGCGGGCAGGACAGATAGAGGGTGAAGAGGGTTCTATAACCCAGGTCCCGATCCTCACCATGGTCGGGGACGATATCACCCACCCGATCCCGGACCTGACAGGGTACATCACCGAGGGCCAGATAGTGCTGGACCGTGACCTTCACAACCGGGGTATATATCCACCTATCGATGTTCTTGAGTCTCTCTCGCGACTGATGGACCAGGGGATAGGTGACGACAAGACGAGGGGAGATCACTCAGAGCTGAAGGATCAGCTGTTCGCCGACTACGCGGAAGGGGTCTCGCTGAGGGAACTGGTGCAGATCGTGGGCGAAGATGCGCTCTCCGAGTCCGACCAGAAAGTGCTTAACTTCGCAGAAGAGTACGAGGAACAGTTCGTGCAGCAGGGACAACATAAGAACCGGACTATAGGAGATACGCTACAGCTCAGCTGGGACCTTCTCGGGATGCTGCCGAAAGAGTCTCTGAACCGGATCGATCCGGAAACCCTGGACGAGTACTACGAGGCCATGGAACCTGAAGAAGAGGGGGGATAGATGGCCGAGGACGTGAAGCCGACACGTGCGGAAGAGTTAAGATTAAAGGAACAGATAGAACTGGCTGAATCCGGACACTCCATTCTCGAGAAGAAGCGCGATTCGTTGATCCACGAGTTCATGGACCTTGTAGGCGAGGCCAAGGACACGAAAGGAGAGGTCGCAGACAGGTTCTCTATCGCCAGGAAGAGGATGAAGGAGGCGAAAGCCGTGGAAGGTGCTGACCGGTTACGGTCGGTGGCGATGGCGACGGAGCAGGAGCCAGATATAGAGCTGGAGAGCAGGAATATCATGGGAGTGAAGGTCCCGAGGATCGAGTCGGAAGAGGTCGAACTGGACCTCGGGGAACGCGGTTTCGGGCTCCTTTCAGGATCTGCAGCACTCGATGAAGTTATACAGGCGTACGAGGACCTGATATCTGCAGTTATAGAAGCGGCGGAGATCGAGACCGCGCTTATGAAGTTGCTGGACGAGATCGATTCGACGAAGAGAAGGGTCAACGCGCTGGAGAACCGTGTTATACCGGAAAGGAAGGACCAGCTGGACTACGTCTCCCAGT
Organism: Candidatus Nanohalarchaeota archaeon QJJ-7; assembly: GCA_022865215.1. Taxonomy (GTDB): domain Archaea; phylum Nanohalarchaeota; class Nanosalinia; order Nanosalinales; family Nanohalalkaliarchaeaceae; genus JALIDP01. Next base: position 10,843 of record JALIDP010000025.1, read on the forward strand.
ATTTGGAGGAGAACGAGAGGGAGGAGACCTTCCGGTTGAAGAAGATAAAAGAGAAGGGCGAGTAAAAAGCCTTCGATCTATACCTCTAACTATCATGGAGATCTATCACCTGTAATTGGTAGATTCGACTCTTACAGTGTAATCCTGGTCTTCTCGACTGCAGTATATTTCAGCTTCTATCCTGTTCCTAGTCAGCCTCGGACTGTAACCAAAGTCCACATCTTCCACCGCTTCACCCTCTTCTGTCAGTCCATCGAGGATCCCTACAGAATCATCTTCGTCCAGTTCATCAACAAGAGGATCCTCTCCCACGACCTCTATATTGGATTCCTTGCCCCTATTGACATGGGTTCTTACCCCCTCATAGTCCAGAGGAAGGTCTATGAAAATCCAGGATTCGTAAGCTCTTCCTAGACGGTCTTTTGCCTTTCTACCGTGTTCTCTTACTGAATCACTTATAGAGGATATCATAGAGCTTTCCTATATTGCTGAAACTTAAGAAATGATATGAACGCCCGGAGCCGGATTTGAACCGGCGCGGGCTTGCGCCCAGTGGATATCTCGTGTGATCATCACCCGAAAGGGTTCAGTATATCCACAGGATGAGCTCGAATCCACCGCGTTAGACCAGACTCCGCCATCCGGGCAAGTTTTTTCCGGATGGTTCTGTCGAAAACGCTGACGCGTTTTCTCGATCGGCGACCTATGAGGTTCGCCGAATCCGCCATCCGGGCACTTAACATCCTCTCTGGCAATACTTTTATGACCACCACCCTATCAGCTGATTTAAAAAGTTGTTTCTATAACGTAGCATCATGTCAACAGGGGGTAGCCCTCATGAACTTCCGGAAGAGAACGGGGCCGCTCCAGAAACCTATGTTTTCCTTGAGAAAGGATCCTGGAAGACTCCTAATGATGAAAAATTATTTAACGGATTCCTAAAGAGGCTTACAGATCAAGAAGACCCCGAAAACGTCCTGGAAGACGATAATTCTATGCTGAAGATCGGGAGACAGGAAGAGAGAACAAACGAATACGAGTATGTAGGAATGACAGATGACATAGACGGCCTACTGAGTGAATTCGAGAGAATGGCTGAAGTCCATGGTTACGAGCAGGAAGAACTTAGGATCGCCTACACATAGTCTGTATCGTTTTAATTCTTCATAACATTCCCACAATATGGAATGCACAGAATGCGGTTCTCCTGCTGTTATAGAGCGTGAGTACGAGGGGCGTTCACTCTGCAAGAACCACTTCTCCCACGCCGTGAAGAGCCAGGTGAAGAGGACGATAAGAGAGAACGACCTGGTGGAGGACGGCGACACTATCGCTGTGGGCCTTTCAGGAGGGAAGGACTCAGGCGTTCTGCTCAAGATCTTGCACGACACTTTCGGGGACCGTCCTGATGTGAGTATCGAGGCAGTAGCCGTGGATGAGGGGATCGAACCCTACAGGACCGAGAGCGTGGAATCCGCGGAGAGACTCGGAAAGGAACTCGGGATTCCCGTCCACACGGTC
>JALIDP010000026.1 GCA_022865215.1 Candidatus Nanohalarchaeota archaeon QJJ-7
CTGCATACCGTCAACTCATCTATCTCTCCTGAACTACCGTACATCAGATCACTCACCGCGATGTAGTCTCCGCTCCCATCAAAACTCATTCCTCCTCCAAACTTCCCGCTGACCGTCTCCGGGTTCCCTTCCAGCCCTCCAGTGTTACCGTTACCTGTAACGTCATCCACAACCCCGCCTTCCACTCTATCGAAGACGTATCTCATGACCGCACCTGTATCGCTCTCGTAGGTATCGATACCACAGGAAGTGGTGTTTATCCAGGGAAGAGTCTCTCCTCCAGAGACCACGCGGATATCGGCGCAACTGTCGTTTACCCGGGAACGCTTCGCATCCAGGTCGATGGCGACAGATTCGTTTTCCAGGTACAAACCACTCCTCTCCTCCACCTCAACAGACTTCCTCCACAGCCAGGAGGGATTCCACCATGACGAAAGCGCCTCCTCTCCCAGGTTCTCGATGACCCCCGTAGAATGATCCTCCACGACCTGGTTATAGTCAGTAGCTCCTGCCGATGAGATTATGGCGGAAGTGGAGAAGAGCATCCCTCCCAGAATTACTACAGTGATTATGAAGAACTGCCCTTTCACTGAGACCACCAAACCGTATCAAGAACGTATCCGTACGAGTTTTGTCCTTCAGAAGAGGATGTGTACACATAGCTGATAGAAGTATCTCCCAGACTACGTTTCCTGGTAAATTCCAGTTCCTCCTGGGTCTCAACGGCCATAAGAGACGTTATAAGGTGTAGATCTTCGTCCCCCAGGTCCGGCCGCCTAAGAAGGGCTGCTGAACCCCCCTCCCCGGATATATCTCTCGATACCGGTATCTCCCCGACAAGTCTGGGCCCCATCTTTTTCATATCGATACCCTTCCCTTCGAGCTGTGGATCAAGCTCGTAAAGGCTTCCAGAAAAGTTGATTACATAACCGCTCTGGTGGGGGCCCTCCTTCGAGAACCCTGTCAATTCATCGTCACTGAAATCTCCGTCCTTATTCAGGTCGAAGTAAACAAATTCAAAATAACTGTCACAGGGCGTTCGAGGTTCAAAATTGACGATTGAGAAGTTATAACTCTCTCCTTCGATATCGATATCGCCAAACCTGTAGGGATAGTCCGCCCCGTCACAATCAGTGTTCACCGGTCCACGATCGTAATCCTGGGGAAGACCGGATTTTTTCTGGAACTCTTGCGAGTAGCTGGATGAAGTATCGTAGACCGTTATGTTGTAAGTCCTCCCCTCCATACGCGTCAGGTGGTAGTCCGATTCTATCCTTTCCGTCCCGAACGGATCGAACCTCTGCATACCTGCAGGAGACAGCCTTAGAGGCTTTATCTCTTCCACATCGAACGAGTTGGACTCAAGGACGACAGTATCACCTACAGAATAGTTTATGCTGAACGACTCGGAACCGAAGGCAACTTCCTGACCCCACCTCCTGACTGTTATACTGTTCCCTCTTATCTCTATACTCGATTCCTCGTACCCTCCTGCATCTGTGAACCCGTTCACTTCCAGGCTGGAGTCGAGGTAGTACTGGGAGGAGCGATAGGATTCGTTCCCTGCCCCGTGGATGCTATGTAAAACGTTGTCCGTGTTCCCACTCCCCTCCACCTCGTACTGTTCCAGATAGTCGAAACCGAGTTCTGATAGATAATTCGAATCTATATCGCTCTTCACGAAATCCGAATGCAGGAAGAGGAGCCTTCCGTCACCGAGGAACCTCTCGACCGTCTCCCTGTGATCCTCCAGTTCATCGACCGACCAGTCCTCCACCCACAGGACATCGATATCGTCCGTAAATCCGTAATAAGGATTTACCATCCTGTAACTGAATTCTACCGGTCTCCCCCCGATGGAAACCCTTGAAATATCTCTATCCAGCGAGTGGGCGTCCTCACCTTCATGGAGCACGAGGGTCGAATTCGACCGGCCGACCTCGTAAACTTCAGAACCAGAACATCCTGTTGCGGAGTCCTGACAGGTGAACCGGTCGCTGAAGTTGTAAGGACCTTCATCAGTTCCATCAAAATCACCGTCTCCATCGAAGTCGAAGTTCACAGAAGTATACTTCCTGATACCGTTATCTACAGTATCGGAGAGATTGAATTCAAGGGTATTGAATCCTTCACCTGTAAGAGTACCCCCTCGATACCCACTGCCGTCCTCAGACTTAGGGACCCCCAAGGTTCTGTTAGAAAACTGCGTAGTATCCGCAGTATATGTCGAGGAATTATTCACTAGGATTCCCACAGAGATATGTCTCTTCGGCAGCCCTGCAAGTTTTATCCTGTAAGACAGGGAGCTGTCCAGAGAGTTGACGAAAGCGTTGAAACTCTCCCGGTCATCCTCCAGCACGACCCTGTCGAGGAAACCTGACCTGTCCATCGCCGACATCAGGTCTTCGGAACGTTTAGATATCTCTGCCGATTCCCAGTCCGTGGGAGTGGGGGCAGAGACGATAGCATTGAGATATACCACCACAAGGATCGCTGCTATAACACCTTCCAGGGCGTGTACGTACCCTTTCCTTGAACCCGAAAGTTTCAGTTCCATAGACGGAAGCTCACCTCCACCACGTTACCGTCCATGACCCCATACCTCTCAGCAGACACCACCTCTTCCACGCTCTTCCGCGGGAAATCACCGGTACTACCAATGTCTCTCTCGAGTATAAGGAGGCGGCCTTCACTTATCTCAGTGTTGCCTGCGCCTGCGATGTATGTTCCTCCACCGGCAGGTATGTAACTGTCGCTGGAAAGGTTATAGAACTCTGTATCACTGTCCGAGAAGTCCCAGCTTGAGCTGACCGATAGGTTATTGTACCAACCTAGATCTCTGTCCTTCATCAACAGGAAATACTTCTCCTCTCCTGACAGGGTCTCTGTCCCGTAATGGACCTCCGATGAAGTGTCCGGACCATAGGAGGGGCCTGTTATAAAATCAGGGATCGTGGAGGGATCGGTCCGGTCAAAAGACTGGCTGGTATCGATTTCTATAACTTCTCGCAGATCCACGTTGAATTTCTTGTCAGTACGTAGGACTTCTCTTATCTCTTCTGCCTCCATGTCAAGGAGCGCCTGGACCTTCTCCCTAGAAAGGCCTCTTTCGCCTTTCAGACCTATGATCTCCAGGCCGTCCATGTTCTCATGCCAGGCTTCACCTGATTGAGTATTTTTCTCCCAGTACCCCCGGTCTTCCATAATAACCTCACTTATGGTCCAAGCCTCGAGCTGTAATTCATCGGTCTTCTGGGACGCCGTGAACTCTGGTGCTACAGTCATGACGTTGGATACCAGTAGAACGATCGATCCGAAGAAGACGAGTGCTCCTGCCAGGTAGTCTATACTTATCTGCCCCTTCATAGTACCGAGATCGCCACTAGATAGATCACGAATCCCACCATCCCCATAGCGAGAGAGTGTTTGACTCCGGAAGAAACGTTCCCCTGGGTTATCTCTCCTATCACAAGTCCGTTGAATATTCCCTCTACTACGAGCATTATCATGAACAGGGACTTGTAGTAGCAGAGTTTATCAGTCGCGCTCCCCATCCCGAAGGTCGGACAGAGAGAGCAGAGAGGCTGCGCCACTGTCGGATTAGTAGCGCTGCAGAAGTTGGTCACGCTCCCCAGGAACTCTCCTCCCCCCAACTGTACCAGGAAGCTCGAGAGGAGCAGGTAGAGAGCTATAAGTATGCCCAGGAAGAGGAAATGGATAGCGTATATGATATATACCTGCTGCTGGAGGACTGAACGTCTCTTCTCCTCAGCTTCCTTTATCCGGGAGGCGTTGGCAGCGATCGAGTCCAGGGTCTCTGCGATGTCACCCCCTGATTCGTACGATTGCAGGATTATAGATATGGACCTCCGGATCAGGCCGCTCCCTTCCAACCTGCGCGACATCCTCTCCATGACTTCAGGGAAAGGCACACCCCACGATAGCTGGTGTGAAGCCCTCTCTATCTTTGCATCAAGCTTGCCGTAATCCGTCTCTGTAGCGTGCTGGAACGCCTGCGGCATCGACATCCCTCCTTTTATACCTTCAGATAAGTTCCTCAGGAACAGCGGGAGTTCGTTCTCCATCTGCCTGTACTTCTTCTCCCTGAAGTAGGAGTAGATACCATAAGGAAGGAAAGCTGTCACAAGTCCTGCCACGAACAGAGAACCTCCTATGACCCTCTGATCCGGGCCTCCCTGGGAGTAGACTATGAGGGCTAGAAGTAGAAGCAGGCCTCCCGCACCGAACGATGCCAACTCCACCTTCCTTATCATCGGGAGTTCTTGCCAGTGAGTCCATACGTCTAGTTCCATATCATATCACTCCAGGGGGGACACCCCTTTGACTATCACGATGAACATAACTGCCGAAAAAGGCAGCAAGAACAGTGCAGTGAAGATCTGTATGGATACGATGAGAGTGGTGCTCTCCCCCATCGAACTCATTATCGTAGAGATTATTATAAGAAAAACTGAGCCGACGATCACCAGTGTTATGTACATCTCCACGAGTAGTGAGAGAGTGTCAGTAAACTCGTCCAGGCTCCTCCGGTAATCTGACATGAAAGATTCCGACTTCTCGCGCAGGTAAGCCTCTAGATTTCCTCCCGTGGTCAGTATCGAATTTATACCCCACATAAGCTCCTTGAACTTTTCCGAAGGAGTCCTCTGGGCTGCGCTTCTTAGAGCCTGGGTGGTGCCCGCACCGAAAGTATAGATATCCCTGGATATATGCTCCGCTTCCTCCGAGACCTCTCCGTATTCATCGAAGTCTCCAAGGAGGTCGAAAAGTGCCGCTGGAGGTGTACCAGTACCTGCTATGGTCGAGAGGTACATGGTGGCGAAAGGTAGGTTGTTGTCTATATCTGATCTCCTCTGGCCTACCCGGACAGACGGGTAGAAATAGAATCCCATGAAGACAGCGACCGCAAGGAATATACCGACGAACAATCCCATGATAAGCCCTGATAACATGCCTAGTATCGAACCTGTTACAAGGCCTACGATCATACTGATCATCGGAGTGATTACGGCGAATGTTATACCTGAGGTGAGCACAGCTGTGCTCAAGAACTCGTTGAGCGTCAAACCTATATCTGCCCTGACAAGGTCATCGCTCACGTCTCTGAAATATGGTTCGAGTCGGGAAGCCAGCTGCCCCACTGACCTCTGGGAGAAGCGGACGTAAGATTCAAATGACTCCACATGCCTACACCTCCAGCCCTATCCTTTCAAGTATACTTTTCGGATTCCGGTAATAGTTACCAGTTATATCTCCGACATCCTCGTAGTGGTCAATATCCCTGTCAGCCATCCATTCTATTATCTTCTCACGTCTCTCTATCTCTGTCTGCAGTTTCTTGGTGCTCACACCACGATTATCTGCTATATCCACAAGGAGGGAGCTCCCGGAAATGTTCTTGAAATCGTCGGTGGAAGCGTCCCAGTCGAACACCTGGTTGACGATGGGTTTCTCGGTCTCTTCATCGAATTCCTCCAGTTCGTATACTGCATCAACTCTCCTGACGTACTTGCCTTGCCTCCTCACCCGCTTTATGAACGTGATTATATCGAGGTTTTCGACCAGTGAGGGCGGGAGATTTATCGGTTTCGTTGTCAGTCGGTCCATGACTTTCTCCAGTGAAGAGGCGTGTAACGTTGACATCCCGGGGTGACCTGTGGCTATCTGCTGGAACAGTACGTATGCCTCTTCTCCACGCACCTCTCCCACGATTATGTAGTCAGGTCTCTGTCTCAGTGACTCCTCCAGCAGATCATCAAGCGTTACCTTTCCTCCTTCTGTCTCAGAGAAACCGAAACCGCTCCTCGCCACTTCCGGGACCCAGTTCGGATGCGGGAGCCTCAACTCAGGGGTGTCCTCGATAGATATTATCTTCATCTCCGGCGGGATGAACAGGGAGAGAGCGTTCAGTAACGATGTCTTTCCTGCAGCTGTCGGCCCTGCGATGAGCATCGATTTACCGTTCTCTATCGCCAGCCATAGATACGCAAGCATCTCAGCGTTGATCGTCCCGAAGTCTATGATATCGACAGGGGTCAGAGGCTCCTCGGTGAACCGTCTTATAGTGAAGTTAGAACCTCTACGGGCGATATCTGTTGCAAGAGTGGCCTGGACACGGGAACCGTCCGGTAACGATCCGTCCACAAGCGGCTCGGCCATAGATACACTTCTACCACATCTCTGGGCTATTTTCCTTACGAAAGCGTTCAGGTTCTCCTCGTCTTCGAACTTGACATCCGTCCTCACGGATGCCACTTCAGGGTTCCTGTGATACACGTAGACCGGTATATCTACACCGTCGCAGGATATATCCTCGATATACTTGTCCTTCATGAACGGTTCTATCTTTCCTAGCCCGATGAAGTTCCTGTAAGCGTAGTACTGTATCACGTCCCGGGTATCCTGGTCCAGGTTGAAGTCTCTCCCCGCCAGAATCTCGTCGATCTTCTCCATGAGATATTCGCGCGCCTCTTCTTCCTTCATCTCATCGAAATCGATATCGATCTTCTCTTTCAGACGGTTCTCCACTTTTGCAAGGATCGCCTGGTTCCTGTCAGAAAGTTCGGGTTCTTTAACCTGGTAGATGAGCTCATCTCGTTCATCATCATAAACTATGTGGGCCCAGGCGTACACCTTTTCATCCTCTTCCGGTTCCGAAGGTATCAGGGGGTACTGTAAGTCTACAACTTCCTTATCTATCTCTTCCTCGTCTCCGCCTTCCTTTTCCCACGCATATCTACTGTCTTCACCGGGTATCGTCTTAGGATGCAGGCTCACCGTCTCTTCCTGGTAGTCTTTGTGCTTCTCCACACCTCCCATCTTTTCCATTTCCTCCGCAACGTTATCCAGTTCGGCCTCGAACTTTACCTCCTTCGTCTGGTCCTTATCTATCTGGTTCCTCAACCGTTTGAGCTCCTCGGCCTTCTCCTTCCTCTCCGCCTTCATCTTGCCCAGCTCCTCCCTGATCTCCATCCTTTCCTCCTTCAGTTTTTCTGAAACCTCGCTTTCCCTTTCTCCTCCTCTCCTCTTCTCTTCCATTACGCCTCTCATATCTTTGATCTCATCCTGAAGGCCCTCTATCTCTTCCTCAAGCTCCTCCTTCTCCCCGGAGTACCTACTGTCTCCGCCTGGTATCCTCTGGGGAGACAAGCTTGGCCTCTCTTCCCGGCCCTCTTCGCGCCCTTCAACTTCTCTCCCGCCCTTTTTCCTTTCCAGTTCCCCGGTCCTATCGAGGCCTGTTGACTGGGGATGTACCTCCCTCCCGATCACTTCCCGGCCTTTTCCACCCTCTTTGTTCCCCCCAGAATCATTCTTAGCTTCTCTCAACCTCTTTATAAGGCGTTTTATGTTGATATTTTCACTCATCCTTATGACCTCCCTATCCGGAGTCTATCGCCTCTCAATGTTACCTCCGAAAACCGGACGTTACTCAGCACCTGTCCTCCCGGTTCAATACGGGACTCGAGACCGTAAAGGGGTGAGATACTCTTCTCTCCAGCCATCTGAAGTTCCACCCCTCCTTCCCCGAAGCGCACGATATAGTTCTCAGATGCTATCTTTTCAGGTATCTCCATACTTATACTCCCTTCTGAACCTGATTCTATCAGGTCTGCTGAAGCATAAGCCAGGTACGAGGATACCACGTCTACCTGGTGGCTCCGGACATCCTCCTCTATATCTTCACCTATCCCCTGGAACGCATACATGAATCCCAAAGCTACAGATATCCCTAACCCGAACAGGATGACCTGCTCCACAAGAGCGTACTGTCCTTTCCTCATCTCAGGACACCCTTATCATTACCTTTCTCCGGTTTAAAATCCCTCCTTCAACACCTTTACCTATATCTGTCTCCTCACCAGCGCTTTTCAAGTGGATCGTATGGGAATCCCCTGAAGCGTCCAGGTTCCCGTTCTGGACAAGATCTATGTGGTAAGTCCGGGACGATCCGGTATCAAAGATATCACGCATAACCATCCTGTAAGTCGTGGTAACCAGGTCCGATTCTCCTCCCGTGCTCCCGGACGAAAGACCTATAACAAGTACCGGTTTATCTTCCCCTCTTATACCGTAACCATCGGAGGGAAGCCCGGTACTGCTGTTGACCCCTTGCATATCGTTCTCGTTCAGGGGAGCCCAATCTCTGGCAACGAACAGGCCTCTGGTCAGTGTCTTATAGGTTATCATATCCTTTTCAGTATCGATGTCCAGGGAACCGTCTCCAAGATCTATAGGAACAGTCCGCGACCCGCTTCCTGTCGCCACAGAATCTATAGCCCGGCTAACTTCTTTGATATCAGAAAGCGATTTCTCTGCATTATTGACATTCTGGCTCTTCTTGATCTTTGGTATTCCCCATAGATAGGCCGCCGATACGCCTGCTATCAGCATGCCTCCAAGAAGAACTGCAGTGAGGACCTGAGTCTGCCCTTTAAACCGGGAATTCATACATTAAGAGTTCTTCTGACTCGAATAAAAAGGTTACCGGTCATTCCGCCAGGCATCCTGTCCCTTCCACCGACATATCTGAGTTGGTGAAGACTATTTCGACCGTATAGAAACCTCCCTCCACGAGAGAACTCGGATCCGGATCGACAGAGCCTGAACCAGGTTGGTCATCGTACTGTGGATCGGAAACGTTTACTGTGAACTGGGCGAACCCTCCTGGCTCACTGAAACCACATTCATCACCGTTACAGCTTGAAGCGGTAGAAAGATCCATGCCTGTAACAGTCGTGTTCAGATGGCCTGAAGAGTCGCGTATGAACATATCAACGTCCTTCACATCTATCTCCGCCTGCCCTGAATTCTTGATAGCCACTTCCACTGTGTTCTCTGGGTCGGCACTACATTCCATATCCTTCACAGAAAGATCGCTGCTAAGTTCACTTTCCGCCTCTTCCTGCAACTGCTGTTGCATCTGGGAGAACCAGGTATAGGCCGCTCCTGCGGCCGCAACTGTCATCATAAGGAGAAGCACAATGGCTACTATGGGAGTCACTCCTTTCCTCGAACTGGTCCTAGGAGCCATAGAAATCACGACATTCAACTCCGGCTTTTTCTCTGGGAGCTCCTTTCTTCACGGTCATTAATTCCTCTATCCCGAGATGACTGGTTTCCTTCACGGGAACGAGAAGGCTTCTGGAATACTTCTTCTTTCTGGGAGGCGTACATCTTTTTCATCCTATCGTCCAGCTGGTCCATCCCTTCGCTGAGATTGCTCAGGCCTTCCAGCATCCGTCTATTGGTCTCGTTCAGCTGATCCATCTTGTCAGTAATCGGATCTACCAGACTGTCACCGATATCGTGCGTGACATCCTCTTCGATGGAGGCTTCGCTCGCCTCCTCCAGAAGTTCCATGAATTCATTCATATTCTCCACAACGTCCTCCATCTCGTGTGTAAGGTCTTCGACCGAATTTTTCAGCTCATTGGTACTCTGGACCATGTTGTTGACCATCTGCTGGTTAGTCTGCATCATATCCATCATGTCACGGACCAGAGACTCGTTCTCGGAAACCTCGCCCTGCTGCTCTATCTCGTCCATGCGCTTCTCCAGACGCCTTATCGGCCCCATAGGTATTACTTCATATTCCTCGTCATCACCGGCTGAAAGTTCGACTTCATCGTCATTAGACATTTTAGACCCTCTGATAAATGCAATTTCCCGGGGACGGTATAAATACCTTAGGGAGCGCCTTCCCGTCTAAGAGTATAAAGAAGAGTAAGAAAAAGGATATGAAAAGAAAAAAGAAGGTTTAGAGGGGTGAAGAACCCCTCATAGACAGGGTTTTCTGGAAGGCATTCGTAGCGCCACAGGCGCTACATCATGCCTCCCATGCCGCCCATTCCGCCCATGCCACCGGGAGCGCCTCCGCCGCCCGGCATCTCGGGCTCTCCTCCGCCTCCTTCTCCGGAAGCGGAGATCACGTCGTCGATGCGGAGGATGAGTTCCGCAGCTTCTGACGCGGACTGGAGGGCCTGAGTCTTGATCTGGATGGGTTCGAGTACGTCCTCCCGGAACAGATCTTCCGATTTCCCAGAGGAAACGTCGATCCCGGCCCACTTCTCGCCGGACTCGTGCTTGGACCTGAGGTCGACGAGGACGTCGATGGGGTCGAGTCCCGCGTTCTCGGCGAGGGTCCGCGGAACCGTTTCCAGCGCCTCCGCGAAGGCGGTGATGGCGAGCTGTTCTCGTCCGCCAACACTCTCGGAATAGTCCTTCAGCTGCCGGGCCAGTTCGACCTCGGTCGCGCCACCGCCACCGACGATCGTCCCTGTACGGAGGGCTGAGGAGACACCGCCGATGGCGTCTTCCATCGCCCGCTCGACTTCGTCCACAACGTGTTCCGTCCCACCGCGCAGTAACAGGGAGACGGATTTAGCGTTCTCACAGTCCTGGACGAATGTCATGTCGTCTCCACCGACGCTGCGGGAGGCGACATCTCCTGCCTCACCGAGGTCGTCCTCGGAGAGGTCCTTCAGGGAGGTGACGATGTTCGCGTCTGTGGCCTTCGCCAGATTCTCCATATCCGACTTCTTCACGCGTCGGATGGCGAAGATGCCTTCCTTGGCCATGTAGTGCTGGGCGATGTCGTCGATCCCTTTCTGTGCAAGGACGACGTTCGCTCCTGCGTCCTTGATCTGGTCGACCATCTCCTTCAGGGTCTCTTCTTCCTGGTCCACGAACTGTTGAAGCTTCTGTGGATCAGTTACCTGGATTTCAGCATCCGTTTCAGTCTCCTGCACTTCTACAGGAGTGTTCAGTAGCGCGATGTTCGCGTCCTCGACCTTGTCAGGCATGTTAGGATGTACCTTCTCCTTGTCGATTATCACTCCCTGTACCAGTTCTGATTCTTCGACAGAAGCTCCCTGCTTCTTCTCGACCTTGATCAGGTCCTGGTCGATGCGGTACTCGCCGTCAACTTCCTCTGCGACCTGTCTCACTGCGTCGAGTGCGAGTCCTGAGAGATACTCCTTCGCGTTCTCGGCCCCTTTACCTGTCATCGTCGTCTGGGCCACCTTCTTCAGACTGTCCTCGTCGTCGAAGGTAACTTCTTCACCGAGTTCATCGAGGATCTCGAGGGCACGTTCCTGTGCCTGTCGGTAACCCTTGGCGATGACGGTCGGGTGCACGTCCTGGTCGATGAGTTCCTCCGCGTTCTTCAGGAGTTCGCCTGATAGAACTACGGACGTGGTCGTTCCGTCACCGACCTCCTCGTCCTGTGTCTTCGCGACCTCGACCATCATCTTCGCGGCTGGGTGTTCCAGCTCCATCTCCTCGAGGATGGTCACTCCGTCGTTCGTCACGACGAGGTCTCCTATAGAATCGACCATCATCTTGTCCATGCCGTGAGGACCGAGAGTGGTCCGCACCGCGTTCGCGACAGTTTTGCATGCGTCGATATTGTTTTCCTGGGCGTCACGCCCGGTTTGCCTTGCAGCGTCTTCCGACATCACAAAAATCGGTTGTCCACCTAGTTGTGCCATAATTGATCACCTTTGATTTGAGAGTTGAACCGAATACGGTTGATTCAGAGCTTGTAAATGAGAATCTTTACAAGATTTTTATACCTATCGACAAGCGGTTCTATAAAAAGGTTTGGGTAGCTCTCTAGTTGACTTCTTCCTTGAACTCCTCTTTCTCGTCCAGTCGCTTCAGCTTCCTCTCAGAGATAGAAGAGAGCGATCCGAATTCCTCGTCCCGCTCCGTGACCAGGAAGGAACTTGAGCCTGCAAGATCTCCCAGCCTCTCCAGGAACTCGATCAGCGATTCCTCCACCTTCCGTTCATCGGCACCGACGAAACGTTCCTCCTTGTCTCTCGCGGCTGCATCGAACGGGGCACGGGAGAACCCGCTCGCTTCGAAAC
>JALIDP010000027.1 GCA_022865215.1 Candidatus Nanohalarchaeota archaeon QJJ-7
GAGAGAAACTCCGGTTCTAGGTATCCGTCATTGTAATCCACATCCCGTACAGTGTCGCCTCCTACCATAAAGTAGTCCATATCTTCCAGCAGCTGTTCTTTCCCGTAAAGCACGCCCATACCCGTAGGACCGAGCATCTTGTGGACGGAGAACGCGAGGAAGTCCACGTCCAGCTGTTTCACGTCCACTGACTGGTGCGGAACGGACTGTGCCCCATCAAGCAGCACCCTCGCGCCGTTATCGTGGGCTATCTCCACGATTTCCTCTACAGGCGCCTCGGTACCGGTCGCGTTCGAGACATGTATCAGCGAGACCAGCTCCGTGTCCGAGTCGATTTCTTCCTTCCAGTCCTCGACATCGAAGAACCCGTTCTCGTCCGCCTCAACAATCCTTAACTCCGTTCCCACTCTCTCTTGCAGCTTCCAGAACGGGAGTATACCGCTGTGGTGGTCGAGGTTGCTCGCAACCACGTTCCCGCCCTCCAGGTCGAGAGCGTTCGCAACCAGGTTGACCCCTTCCGTGGTATTCCGGGTCCAGATCACTTCCTTTTTCTCTGCTCCTATGAATTCAGCAACTTTTCCCCTTGCCTCCCCCGCTTTCTCCTGCGTCTCCCGGCTGAAGTCGTGTGAGGAACGCTTCCCACCGCAGGCACCGAGGTTCTCGTAGTAGTAGCTGATAGCCTCCAGGACCTGCCGCGGCTTAAGGGTCATGCAGGCGTTGTCCAAGTATATCACCTGTTTCCCATCGAACTGCCGCTGAAGAGGGGGAAAGTCCTGCCGTATCTCTTCTATGCTCTTCATCTCTTCTCGTCACCAAAAGGAAGAATCAAAGGTTCCGGATCTGTTTCGATGCGTTCCATCTCTTCTTCACCGTCGAGAATCCTGACTTCATCACCGGTTTTCTGTATCCTGTCACCTTTTTCAAAAGGAGTCGAATCCACAAGTGAACGAGGTTCAACCACAGAGCTATAACGTATCTCATCTCCATCAGCTTCTCCCTCGAAGGATACCCATCGAAAATCTGAGAAGAAAAGTACAGGTCTCGCCAGTACATCCTTCAATCTGGAGGCCATTTCAGGTTCATGGTTCTCCAGAGAGGACATAAGTTCCTCTGCATTCTCCCTCGATTGATTACAATCAAAAGAGCAGGGCAGATGGCAGTTAAGATAGAGGTCAAGGCCCTCTATTTCGTTTAACTTTTTCATTTCATCACTATCTATAGCATAATTGACACGTGTTTCAAAGGTGTAAATCACATTGTTATAGGGGTGAAAACTTTCGCTTGGCCTGTAGATACTCCTCACCCTATCGTTTTCAACATTCGGTTGTGTATAATCCTCTTCATATCTCTCAATACAACATGAGGGATATCCTAACAAACGGCCCAGAAACCGCTGATTTTCCTCTTTTTCTGCATCGCGCGCATCTTCTATCAACGATAGAGAGTTGGAGATGTAGGCGTAGGTATTGGGATCCCCCGGACCAAAAGGATTTGTTTCAAAAAAATCTATCTCCAGCCCATACACTTCAGCCATTTCACGAAGTTTATCCTCCTCGGTATCGATACTGACAGCCTTCCTTGTCACCGGTTTGATTTCCTCCACAGTTGCCCATATCTCCTGAGGAGAGAAAGCTGGATGGTAATCCCCTCTGTATTCCACCCTTCCCTCACCCTATCTGCTCCCGCAACTGCTGCACGAGTTCAGAGTTTTCCTGCAGCTCCCACTTATAACCGTCTTCCGCGAACTCTTTGTCGACCACCCCTTTCTCTTTCAGGTTGTTCCCGGTTACCATCACGTCGTCACTCCCCACACAGTTCGCGCAGATATCTTTGAACCGTTCCGACCCCTTCAGTTCGAGGACGCGCTTCGTGGTTACACCATCTTCCTCCATTAAAATGGAGACCATGCATCTCTCGTTATCTGTCAGCACGACCTTTCCCGTAATAGGTGTGATCTCCTTACTGTCCTTCTCATCCACGTAATCTTCCCAGATCCCTGAGCAGCCGTCCTCGTACTTACAGATGTTGCACTGCCCCGGCTTCAGTTTGTCCGCGGATTCCAGTTCAAGGAGCGGTTTGATACTATCTTGGGACAACATTTTTTCCTCCACGTCCCTGAAGCGTGTCAGGTACCGCTTGTAGCCCACCATCTGGCAGAGAGGTAGTCCTCTCACCTCCACCTCCAGGTCTCTCAAGATCGCCTGGTCGATGGCATCCTTCAAGGGTTCCCCCATCCGCGTCAGGCTCGCTACCTGTCCTTCATCATCGAACTTCGAAGGATCGGGGAACGTGAAGAGCATCTTTTCAACAGAAGCGCTGTCCGCAAATTCAACCACCTCCTCCAGTTTTCCGTAATTTTCTGACGTAACAGGGAGGTGGAGACGTACTGTGATTCCTTCTTCTCTAAATTCCTGGACCGCTTCCTCTGCTTCTTTTACAGTCCCGAAACTCCATTCCTCGGACTCAGGAGTCACAGGATGAGGTATCTCCACAGCATCGACGCCGGACTCTAGGACTCCAGTAACACCAGTCGAGAGATCGGAGAGGACCGCCTCGACCTCTGTTTCCCCCACCTCTCCAACTATCTCCTCCAGATCTCCGTGGTCTTCCCCGAAAAGCACTGAAATCCGGTCGTAATCATCGATATCGATACCTCTCCAATCCCCTCCTCCTTGAGGGTAGAAAAGGTCCGCCTCGTCCCTCAGGTCTATAAGTAATCTTTCCATCTAACCACGCGAGGAGTAGTCCTGGGATTTGATATCGTTTCGAGACTTCTTAGACCCCTCTACAGGTTCGAATTCCTCCTCCCCGAAGACCTCGAGGTATTTCCTGGGCGGTCCGACACAGATATCGTTGTACCGGCACTTCTGACAGCTTTCCGGTTTCTTCCGGAAGCTGTGCCTCTTCTCGTCTATCTCGCACTCGAAGTCCGGGCCGTAGAGGTTGGTCTCGGTCAGTATTATCTCGGTCATGTACGCCTCGTACTCCTCCCCCATGATGCAGGGGTAGACGTTGTGGAGCCACGGTCTCTGGTCGTTCTCCCTCAGGTAAGCGACCGCTTCCTCCAGGTAGGGCTTTGCCTCCGTCAGTTTCGGGGCTAGAGAACCAAATGATCCCTCGGCATTACCCTGCGGCATCACATAGTTGAAGTGGAAGGAGAATACTAGCCCGAAACGTTCGTGCAGGAACTCGGCCAGCGTCTTCAGCTCCTGGTAGTTGTACTTGTTCACCACGGTACTGTACCTCAGCTCCACGTCCCTCTCACTGATGTTCTCCAATCCTTCTACAGTCCTCTCCCAGGAGCCGTCCACGCGTGTCAGGAAATCATGGGTGTCCGGGTCGTGCGAGTGGATGGACACGAGGATGCGCGTCACCCCTAGATCGACTAGCCTGTCGAGAAAATCTTCCTTCGAGAACATCATCCCGTTGCTCTGGATCTCTATCTTGTCGAACCCCTGGTCCTTCGCGTACTCCACTGTTTTGAAGATGTCCTTCCGGATGGTAGGGTCCCCTCCGGAGATTGAGATCATATCGGCATCACCGGCAGCCTCGTCGATAACCTCCTTAACCTCGCTCCAAGGCTTCACGCTCCCGTCATCAAAGTTATCAGCGACTGAGCAGAAGATGCAGTTCTCGTTACAGCTCCAGTTCATCAGGATTTCAACTTTCTCCATCTTGGATCGGTTCGAACTCGTCTTCTCCCACGAGGTTCAAATAGCTTTGCCAGATGCCTGAGCATTCTTCCCACCTCCCGCATTCCTCACATACGGATGCATAGCCTATCTCTTCCGCACCTGAGTCCTTCGTGTTCCCTGTCGCGGCGTAATCCCTGAACTCCTCGTCTAGCGTGCATAGCGGGAAATGGAACAGTCTCACCGGGAAGTTTTCCTCCTCTGTTAGTGATAGAGCTTCCTCCATGTACGGCACCACCTCAGGATACTCTACCAGAAGCTCCTCGCGGTTGTCGTACGCCCTGCCTGAATACTTGGCGTTCATGAACACCAGCCTCGATATCCCGGGAAGCTCCTCGTCCACGAAACTGTAGATCTCAGGAAGGTGCTCGTGGTTGAGGCGGTGCACCACGACCCTCACTTCAACCTCGAAACCTTCAGCCGTAAGGTTCTTTATCCCCTGGACCGTGTCCCTGAAGCTTCCCTCCACCCTAGTCACTTTCTCGTGAACTTCAGCTTCGTGGCCGTAAAGCGAGATCCCGAGCCTGAAATCGCCGAGTTCAAGTTCCGAAAGCTCCTGGACGAATTCCTCGTAGGCGAACATCCTGCCGTTGGTCACCAGGAAGATGGTCGCTCCCGGGTTCTCCTCCCTCGCTTTCTGGAGGATATCGAGGATATCGTCATGGAGAGTGGGTTCTCCTCCACCGATAGATATCACATCATCCTCGTTCTGGTGTAGAAACAGTTCTGTTATCTTCTCCGGCACCTCTCTCCCGTACACCTCTTCAGGTATTATGCATGAGATACAGTTCTCGTTGCACCTGTAGGTTATCTGCCAGTCAGCCATCTTACCGAGCCTCAGGACAGCCCGATGGATATCCGGCCCTTCTCATTGGATAAAAGGTGGTTGAAAAACTCCAGCGCGAGCTCCTCTTCATCGAACTCCGCCCCTTCCTCTTTCGGAGCGAGAGTGAAGATCACGTAATCCTCGCCCTCCTCCTGCTCGATCTCGAAGTTCTGCTGGAAGACCTCGAGGGTCTCCTCCACCGCATCCTCGGAGTAGTACTCCTCCCTGACCCTGACCTTCACACCATCGTCACCGACAGAGAAGTTCTCCACTATCCTCAGTCCTCCACTACTTGGATGGATTCCACGGGACAGGCTTCCATCGCTTCCTCCACCTTCTCGTTCACAACCTGCTTCTGCACCTTGCTCCTCCCGTTCTCGAGCTCGAACACCTCAGGCGCGATGTTTGTACACACCCCGCACCCGATACAGTTCTCGCGTTCGATCTCCACCTTCGTGTAGTCGTCCTCTTCGTCTTCTTCCACTTCATCCACCTCTTTCACATCTTCATCCGTGTCTATGGATCCAGGTGCCTTGTCTTGGCTCCAAGTCTCAGCTATACCTTCCGGATCCTCGTCCAGCACGTCCCTGCCCTCTTCGACAGTATCATCTCCCTCTTCCTCATCGTCGTTCTCACCCGGCGGGCTCAGCCCCTCGGCTTTATCCGGACTCCAAGTGTCTGCGATGCCTTCCGGGTCGTCTATGTATTCCTCACTCTCGGAAGGACCGATGGGTGCGTCCTGACCGGACTCTATCGCCTCCCTGTCGGTCGAGTTGGTCTTGGTCGCGTTCTTTTCTCCCATAACTTTCGAGGCGTCCACACCGTTGGTCGCCAAAGCTTTCTTTATTATAGCGTTCCGGACCTCCTGGTTCCTCGAAGCCTGGATAACGTAGACCGCGTAGTTTATCAGCTCGTTCTGCATCTCGAGAGCGAGCTCCTCCGCATCCTCTTCCCCCTTCGGCTTCAGTCTCACCTTTATCTCCTCGTCCGGATCCCCGTCAAAGACGAAGTAGGCACGGTCAAGGAACGTATAAGCAGCTGAATAGATCACTTCGAGGGAAAATATCTCCGGGTTTATCCCTACTTCAGCGTACCCTTCCTCGCTCACTTCAACGTTGTCGGCGAACTCCATCCTGGATATAACCTCGTGATATAATATTTTAAACCTAATATACCGCGCTCTTCACGACCGTCACGAAATTGCCCCCAAGCATCATGGTGAGGAAGTACCCCAGGAAGATCAACAGAGCGAAGTGCTGCTTCTCGTCGACCCGGAGAGTGCTGAACCCGAGCTCCTCCTCTTCCTTCAGCTCCTTTATCCTCTCAACATCTTCTTCGGTCAGGTAGACCAGGTCGTGGATGAAGTTCTCCTTCCTCTGCATCATGTAGTTTATCAGGCTGGCGTTCAGGAAGCTTACCTTCCCGTAATGATCTCCGTGGTCCACTATCCCTTCCGCGGTGCTCATCCCGGGTTCGAGATCCATGATTTCCACGTCACGGGAGAAATAATAGTATGTGAGGTATAGGAGGAAGAACCTGAGGACTACAAATATAATTATCAGCGAGGCGAACCAGGTCATATACTGCAGAGAGAACACCTCACCGTAGTCCACCACTATCCTGAGAGCCGCAAGAAGTGTGAAACCGAGCTCGGTCCAGGCGGAGAGGAACGCGTGGAAGATCTCGAAAGCTACGAAAAGCAACAGTACCGAGAGGAAGAACCCGCCCTGTATCCCTATCATCTCCAGCCCTTTCATGGCGAACCCTACCAGTCCTAACAGGATGACCGCGAGAGAGAAGACACGATAGGGATCGAACGAGAACTCGATAGCTTCTTTGACCCTTTCCCTTCCGCTCCGGATCAGCACCGCACTCCCCAGGACCAGGAATATGGGGACGAAGACGTTTATCGAGTAGTCCATTATCATGTTGCCTCTGAAAATGCTGGCAGGGAAGTAGAGTATGAGTGCGGAGAACAGTTTCGCATCGCCTGCGGGCCAGATCCCGAGGAAATAGAGCAGAAAGCTGACTCCAAGCCCGTAGAGAAAGCTCTCGATGACCTTTACCCCTCCCGGGCCCGCGAACGCGAACTGGTAGATCGCGCCCCCGATGATGAGGGCTGCGATGTACTGGTTCCTGATCTTACCCTCGGTATAGTCCTCGTAGCTCACGAGCACCGCGAGGAATAGCAGGGGCAGGATGACAGGGAAGCTGGACGCTATCTCTATTATAGAGTTTGGCATCTTCTATCAGTCGAACACTCTGTCGGTCTTGTACCAGTCGAAGAAGATCTCTCTGTCGTTCTCGTTGAAGATTATCCTCCTGAAGATCTCCTTCGTTATATCCGTGTAGAGGTTCCACTTGTCGTCCTCGGGTAACTTGGAGATTATCGTCCCTTGAGACTCCAGGGTGTATATAGGACAGACCCCGACGTATGGTTCCCAGGGCGAGTTCTTGCTCAGGTAGCCCTCCATCGAGGAGGCGTCCATCATCGAGATAACAGTCTCGTTCCCTATTATATCGGTCCAATCCGATTCCTCAACATTCCCCAGTCTGAATTCATCGTTTATCTTTCCCTCGTCACAGGTGTGGATATCGCCGTTGTACTTGTAGAGTAACTGGGAAATCCCGGCGCCGCAAGGCGACATTATGTCAACCATCATAGGGTCCTCCGCCTGCAGGATCTTCTTGAGGAAAACCATGCTCATAAGTTCGGTGAACTCCACGCCCTGCCTGTTCTTCTTCATTATGTAGTCAAGGGTCTCGTTCCAGAAATCGTAGAACTCCTCCATCGTGTAGCCTATCTGCTCCCACGTGTCGGCAGCGTACCCTATATTGTTCAGCGGTCGGAGCCAGACTCCTGTGAACCCAAGTTCAGTGAACTCGTCCACTATTTCCGGACCGTGGTCAAGCGCGGGTTTCGTGACAGTTGTCAACGCGTTCAGGTTAAAGTCATTCTCGAACTCGGTCTTTATCCGCTCTATCCAGTGGACCACGTCCTCGTGCGTCCCGCCTCCCCCAAAGTACGGCCGGTTATGGTCGTGGATCTCTCTCGGACCGTCAAGGGATGTGGATAGCCCCATGATATCCCTCTCCTTCAGGGATTCGATGATATCTTCGTTCATCGTGGTGAGATTGGTCACCAGGCTGAACTGCACATCCTTACCCTTCTCGTCCGCCTTCTCCTTCGCGTAGTCGATTATGTGCTCCGTAATGTCCCAGTTGAGAGTCAGCTCGCCGCCCTGGAACTCGATTATGATGGAATCGTTCGGACCCTCCATTATGAAGTCCACCGTCCTCTCCGCGGTCTCCTCGTCCATGTCATACTCTTCCTCAGCCTCGGGTTTCGCCCGGCTGTGGCAGTAGACACACTTGGCGTTGCAGCGTAGTGTCGGGGTGATGATGTGGAGGCTCGGTCCCTGTGTTAACTGCTTTTTGCTCTTTCTGTACTCCTTCGCGACCTCGTCCACGTTGTCCTCCGTCAGGATTATCCCTTTCTCTTTCAGCTTCTTGAACAGCTCCTGGTCCTCCTCCACCTTCCCTAAGCGTAAAAGGTCGTACTCCTGCCGGTCCAGCACCACCCAGGCACCGGTCTCAACGGTCACGAGGATGTTGTCATCATCGAACTTATGGTGACTGTATTCGTTGACCATGTACTCGTCATGCATGGACTCCTGTTCGTAGAAGGTCTTCACCATATATTCATACCCTCCTATCCATATTATCTCCCATATTTCTAGATCCAGTTTCTAGCTTTAATCTCATATATCTTCCCCTCCCTCTTCAGTGAAGTCGTCGAACCGGAAAAGAGTGTAGGAATCTGCAGGAAGGGAACCCAATCTTTCCTCATCTTTCTGGATGATGATAGATCCTTCTCCCAGCTCCAAAACGTCTCCTTTTTTTAGGGCTGGGAGATTTTCTTTTATATCATTGCCAGAATCTGGAGAAGAATCTGTCTCGAAGCCTGTGTAGTGAAGAGAACCTCCTTCAAACTCTCCATCAAAAACCACGGTTTCACGCCTGTCAAGCGAATTAGCGGGAGTATCATCCGGGAAATATACGAGCACAGGAAGTTTGAGGTTCTCTCTCATTCTGGCCGCATAATCGCTATCGAACTCTTTCACTTTCTCAAAAAGAGACTTAGAATATTCCAAGCTCCTCCTACAAGCACCAGAGCAGGGTACGTGAGATACGAGATAATAGTTCGTGAAGTTGATGAAGAAGTTCAGTCGGTAGTCGAAGGTTTGGACGGGTTCCGATAGGAACACGGATTCTACATTCTCTGGCCTTAATCTCTCCACGCAGCATTCCGGGTATCCAAGAACACTTCCGAACTTCCTTGGGTCTCCGGTACCGATTGAGGGATCTGTTTTCTTCGCCTTCTCCACCAGATCCCCGGAACGGGAGATATAGATATAGTAACCGACCTCAACATTGGTTTGATAGTTTCCATCCTCTTCCGTTCTACTAGCAGCCAATCCTTCTTCTTCACAGATCCGTTTGAACTCCGGAAAATCCTGGAACCCTTCTCTACCGGAAGCCCGGAACCTGGCGACAGGTTTCAACCCGGACTTCACCGCTATGATATCTGGAAGCTGGCCTGTGAAGTCTCCGTATCTCGATTGAAAATGAGATAGATCCATATCTATGTGCCTCTAACACTTTTCTTCCAGGTCTTTCTTGATATCTCCAATAGACTGGTCCCCGCTCTGTGGCCTGAGCTCTGCGACAATCTCCTCCCCCGATGAATCCACAGAAATCCAGCAACGGTCTGTGAACTCTTCGAGTAATTCAACAACCTCTTCGAATCTATCAAAGTCTTCCTGCACCATCACCAGGCTCTCTTTCTCCTGTATCTCCATCCTAATGCACCAGCTCCTTCTTCTCCTCGGGCACGACCTCCTCCTTCGACTCTATCCTCTCACCTTCAACAGGCTCGAACTCGTCGAAACCGTATTCCCTCGGGTATTCCTTCCAGGGGCCCTCACATATCTCAAAATACTTGCATTCCCGACACTTCCCGGCCTTCGCCTTGTCCCACTCCTTCCGCACCTCCTCGTGATCCTCTATCACGTGCTCCTGCCCCTTTATCTCTGTGTCAGGCATGTAGAGCTGTGATACGTACTCCTCGTATCCCTGCATGAAGCAGTAGGGGAACGCCTCGACCATGATATTGTTAGGTTCATGAGGGTGTTCTTCCGCCAGGTCCAGGGCCTCGTGAACGTACGGCTCGACCTTGGACTTCTTCGGCACCACCTCGTAGAAGTTCTCGTCCGCCCATCCGACAGGGTGGACGAACGCGAACTGGAACTGGTCCACCTCAAGGTCCATCAGCATCTTGGTTATCTCGGGAAGATACTCGTAGTTTATCTTTGTGACAACGGTGTTCGTTATAACGTACTGGTCCAGCTCCTTCAGGTTCTTTATACCCTGATAACACTGCTTCCAGCTCCCTTCCGCCCTCGTACCTGCCTCATGGACCTCGGGCTTGTGGCCGTGGATCGCGGGAGAGAACTCGTTCGCACCGGCCTCGACTATCTTCTTAGAGAACTCCATGTAGGAGAACATCCTGCCGTTGCTCTGGATCTGTATGATGTCGTACCCCAGGTCGTCAGCGTACGCGACCAGATCTATTATATCGTCGCGGATTGTCGGCTCTCCGCCTGTAAACGTGATCATCTCTGCCCCGTCCTCCCTGCTCTCCTTCATCTCTTCCTTCAGTTCTTCTGTAGAATTGTCCCCCTGGTTCCTCCTGTGCCCCTGGGCGCAGAACACGCAGCGGCTGTTACAGCTGAACCCTACCTTCAGATCCAGTCTCTTCATATCCTATAACAGGCTTTTACTCAAATCTTATTATATATTGGCTCCGGTCAAAGAGATTCTGAAAGAAGAGAAGCTCAGTCCATCTCCGCGTGGTTGAAGAACAGGTACTCCCCGTCCTTGGTGACGAACATGTCGATGTTCTGGTCCATCGCTCTCACTCTCATCTGGTAGACACTGCTGTTGGTATCCGAAGTCGAGATGAGGGTGGCGTTCGCACCTCCCTGGATGTTCTCCTGGAGGTAGTCCATCGCCTTCGTGGTCGCTTCCTCCTCCGAGAGATGTGAGTCGAACAGGTACATGTCAGCGGCCATGATAACCAGTAGGACGGCTAATATAACTGTTGCAAGTTTCCAGAAGTCCGCCTGGAGCAGGAATCCCTGTGGTTTCTCTTCCGTCTCCTCCAAATCTTCTCCATCATGCACCTGGCTCTGGTGCACGTGTAGCCCTCTCTCAGTGTCGAACTCCCTGCCGCACTGTTCACACTCGGGCATGTTCCAATACTGGGAAGGACTATTTATAAATCCATGATACAGTCACTGCACGTAATAGAACTCGGTGATATCGAATGAAGCAGAATTCCCGTCGGTACTTGACAGGTATACCTCAGTCGTATAGGTCCCATCTGACCATCCCGAGGTATCGAACGTTGCTCTCTGCATTCCACCCCCCGAAAGTGTCTTGGTCACCCCGTTCGCTGTAACATCCACCTCTGCATTACTGGACATACTCACCAGAACGTTCACGTATCGGGGACTCTTCCCATAGTTGGAATCAAAGACCATGGTCAACTCCTTCTTCAGCACATTACTGGTGGAAGTAGTGGTTACAGTTGTCTCATCACCCGCGTACAGTTCCCGGGCTCCCTGTACCTTGGCAGTTCCTGTCCCGCCGGAGTTGCCGAGTTGGACATCATTGCCGCTCATGTTGAGATTACCGTTCGAAATATCTACGTTGCCATCGACATCAAGCTGGGAACTAGGATTACTGACACCTACCCCAACATTCCCTCCGCCTTCGGCCAATCTCACATCCCCGCTTGCATCCCACTGGAGCAGGACATCATCAGAATAACTATCGATCATCAGATGATCAGTGTCCGAG
>JALIDP010000028.1 GCA_022865215.1 Candidatus Nanohalarchaeota archaeon QJJ-7
TCCACGTTCTCCTTCAGCGGGAGCTTCTCCATAAGCCCACTGACAGTGTAGTTATCCGGCTTGCCACCGTAATCTGGCGAAGAGGATACCCCCCCTGAAAAGAACCCGATGAGCAGCGAACCAATCAGGAGCACGGCGACCAGACCGAAACGTTTCACCTCATCCATCTTCTCAACCTCCTCCTGTGCATCCAGATTACAGGTAGCGAGAGGGAAAGCAACGTCAATCCGGAGTTAGCTGCCAGGCTGGAGTACTCGATGAAACTGAAGCTGAGTTCGGTCTGGAGAGGGTAGAGCCACATCACTCCTGAAAATGTGAACGTGTCCAGGAACAGGTGTGAAAGGTATCCGGTGCCAAATGCTAGTACCGGAGACTTCCTGCCGGTGGTGAGGTAAAGTACGGTCGCGAACACTACCACCGCTACTGGGGTATGAAGTATACCCCGATGGGTGAAAGGGAACCCGAAATCCATCAGTATGTCAACGTCCGGAAGGATCCCCCCGAACATTCCGTACACAACAGGGTAACCTGCCAGGTAGGTGAGAGCGAAAGCGAACGATAGATGAGTG
This sequence comes from Candidatus Nanohalarchaeota archaeon QJJ-7, assembly GCA_022865215.1. Lineage (GTDB taxonomy): Archaea > Nanohalarchaeota > Nanosalinia > Nanosalinales > Nanohalalkaliarchaeaceae > JALIDP01. Next base: position 570 of record JALIDP010000028.1, read on the forward strand.
AATCCTATCATCCCGCAAAGATTGCGGCCTTGGCGTTAAAAGATAGGTAGAGATTTCCAGAGTGATCGGAGATGGAACCGGTTTCAACCTATCCGGGTCCCTGAAGGGTTCTCATCAAGCGCCGTTGTTATGGTGGCGGGGTCGCGACCGTCCAGAACGATGGTCTCCAGTCCTGACCTCTGAATCAGTTTCGCGGCCAGGATATCGACCAAGGCGTAGCTTCCCGCGGAGGTCTCTTTCTCAGTCACCAGTTCAAGGAGTTCATCGTAACCCATCGAACCGTACCTCTCCGCTTCACTGTCCTCTTCAGGATCAGCATCGTACACACCGTCGACTGTCGTGGCGAGTACAAGCCGGTCTGCCCCGATAATCTCCGCACATTCAGCTGCGACCGCGTCCGTGGACTGTCCCGGAATCAGGCCACCCAGGACCACTGTATCCTGCGTCTTTGCAAGCTCCGCAACCTTTTCCAGGTTCTCAGGCACGGTAACGTTGGCGTCAAGAGCCGAAGATAACAGGGACGCGTGTAGCCTCGTCGCCTTTATACCGATAAGGTCCTTCTCCGATTCAGAAATACCGAACTCCGAGGCCGCATCTATGTACTTCTTGAGGCCTCCTGCACCTGTAACTATGACAAGATTGTCTGTCTCCTCCTCCAGCTCCTGGAAAGCCTCGACGTAATCCTCAAGGTTATCTTTCTCTAAAGCGTCTGTAAGAACCTTTCCACCAAGAGATACTACGAGATCCATGATAGCGGGGGCTGGATTTGAACCAGCGACCTCCGGGTTATGAGCCCGACGGGCACTCCTGGCTGCCCTACCCCGCTATTAACGGTAGGACTCTCGAATCATTATAAATGTGGATATACACCGAGCCAAATTTAATATAGGGAGAATGGGAATACGGTTAGTATGGAACGTTTTCTGGTGCTAGCATTGTTTATCGGTCTCTTGACCGGCCTTGTAGCAGGACAGACCGAAATGTCAACTTTTGAGAGCGATGTGAAGGAGTTGCACGTGGAAGAGAACGTCACTCTTAACGCCACTCTTACCAATCCTCTATCCGTACAGGACACTCTTGTCGTGGTATTTGGCGGCCCTGCCATCACAAAGGGACTGGTACGCCCTGAGTACGAGGACAGCAACAATATAACCTGTGATGCTCTACAGCACCGTTGCAGCGTGGATATGGCTGCTGACCAGGAGAGAGACGTTCAGATCAAGCTTCAAGGGACTGCCATGGGGCAGGAGATCCTTACAGGAACCGTGAACTCCACTATAACCCAGCTATCCAGCACTGATAGGGTAGAGATACGTGTAGATCCTTACTTCGAACCAGTGACTGTGTCTGCACCAGGTATGCAGGGGCTGCAAGTAGTTTTGATGGTTATACTGGCCTCTATCCTGGCCGGGTTTTTCTCTCGGCATTAGAGGGTTTACGTTGAACCCTCCCGTTTAAGTTTTTGCAGGTGGAAAGGGGAAGCATGACTGTACTGGGGATCGATGAAGCAGGTAGAGGTTCGGTTTTCGGTTCGATGTTTATCGCTGGAGTTCTGATGGAAGAGGAGGATATGGAGGATCTGGAGTCGCTAGGTCTCAAGGACTCGAAGGAGCTTTCTGATATAGAACGAGAAGATTTCGTGCCCCAGATCGAAGAGGTATCTGAGGCCACGCTCGTGAAGGAGGTGACCGCTTCCGAGATAGACGAACTCCGGGAAGTGACCAACCTCAACGTGATAGAACTGAGGTCCTTCGCCTCCATCATCGAAGAACTGGAGCCAGATAAAGCGTTCATAGACCTTCCAGAACCCGATGGGGAGCGTTTCGCGAACAAGATCCGGAGAGAACTTCCGGATAACTTCAGGGAGGTGGAGATGGTCGCGGAGCACGGGGCGGACGAGAACTACCCGATAGTCTCCGCCGCGAGCATCCTTGCCAAGTCCGGACGGGAGTCGCACACCGAGGATCTTAAGGATAAGTACGGCGTGGACTTCAGGACAGGATACCCCCACGACGAAGACACCATCGACTTTTTGGAGGAATACCTGGAGGAGCACGGGGAACTTCCTGAAGAGGCAAGGTTATCATGGTCCACCTCCCAGAAGATGGTCGAAGAAAGCGAACAGTCAGGACTGGGATCTTTCCGGAACAAAGAATAAACAGTCTCAGTCAAAGAAAGACACTCGCCTGAAAAGCTCCGATAGTTTCTCCCGTATTCTTCCTTCACCCATTTTATCCTCCAGTTCTCGCGGATTCTCAAGCGACAGTTCGAACCCGGCCCCGCATCCAGGGCAGGCAGACATGTTCGTCTCACCAAGTTCTTCAACCCTCCAACGGAAGGATTCTCCACAATGAGGGCACTCTGCCGCAGCTATGTAACCATCTCCCTTCCTCTCTATAACTGCTTCCTCCGGCCCGATACGGGACATGTTGACCAGTTCCAGTTTGTTAACGTCGACACCAGGGGCCTGGGATCTCACCTGTTTTTCCACATCCCGGATATCCGTACCTCCACATCCGGGACACCTGGAAGGACTTTCCTCCCTCCACATCCTTTCGCAGTCGTTGCAGGCCCATGCTCCTTCTGACACTTTCTCACCCCTGGAAAGACTCCTCGAGAGGCGGAACAACCTGTTTCTTCCTGGACATCACTCCAGGGAGGGAAGCCTGCGAATCATCCATCTCGGTTTCCAGCGCGTCCTCGAAACGATCCTTTTCCTTCCCAACAGCGAAAGCCTCCGTGTGCTCTTCCAGGAGATCTGTAATAAGTAGAACAAGTAGAGGGTAGCCGCGTTCTTCTCCGATGTCCTCCATGGTATCGATGAGGGTCTCCTTCTGCTCCAGCACCTTTTCCGGTTCGACGGTTTCGACCTGGCCGATACCGACCGTTTCCCCTGACCAGTCGTACTCCTTGAAGTCGCCGAGAATCATCTCTCGCGGCGACTTCTCACCGATTTCAGACTTCTTCGACAGGATCTCCTTCCCGTACTCCTCATAGTCCACTCCAGCGCGTTCGGCGAGCTCCCCCGCAACCCGCCTGTCAACGTCAGTGGTGGTCGGGGATCTCAGTACTACAGTATCGCTCAGAAGGCCAGAGAGAAGAAGTCCCGAAGTCTTCCTGTCTATCTCGACTCCAGCCTCCAGGTACATGTCCGTGATTATAGTTGCGGTAGAGCCTACAGGTTCGATACGGACGTATATCGGTTCCGAAGTCTCGATGTCGCCGAGGCGGTGATGGTCGATCACCTGCCTCACCTTCGCATCCTCCATCCCCTCGACAGCCTGGCTGTAAACGTTGTGGTCAACCATTATAACCGATTTACCGGACGCATCCTCCAGAAGCTCCGGTTCATCCACGTCAAACTTCTCAAGGACGAACTCCGTCTCGGGGTTGAGATCACCTGCACGGACCGCCACCGCGTCCCTTCCCGACGCCTCCTGAAGCCTAGAGTACGCGATTGCGGATACGATGGTGTCCGTGTCCGGCTGTTTGTGGCCGACGATATAGTGCTTCTCTTCCTCTTCTGGTTCCCCTGTCATGCCCGTTCCTTGGACGTGAAAGTTTAAGGTGGTTGCGAATGTCCAGAAAAAAGTTAGAAACTATTCGTCTTCCGTCTCTATCACTTCTATCCCCAATCCCTCTAACTGATCCTCTCTTGGAGGTGAGGGCGCGTCTGTCAGGTAGTCGTGACCCTGCTTGGACTTGGGGAACGGGATGACTTCGCGGATGTTCGGCTCGTCCTGGAACACCATGAAGATCCTGTCGGCCCCGAACGCGATCCCCCTGTGCGGGGGAGCACCGTACTGGAACGCGTCCACGAACCAGCCGAACCGTTCCTCAACTTCTTCTTCAGAAAGACCTAAAACATCGAACACCTTCTGCTGCAATTCAGGGTCGTGGATACGCTTTGAACCTCCTCCTATCTCGTACCCGTTCAATACGATGTCGTACGCGTCCGCATCGAGCTGTAAAAGAGCGTCTTCATCGTCCGAATCCGCCTCCCGCAGTTTCTCAGGTTCCCTGGGCATCGTGAAAGGGTGATGTTCGGAACCGAACTCCCCGTCCTCGTACGAGAACATCGGGAAGTCAGTTATCCATAGCAGTTCGTATCCTTCAGCTTCCTCCGCCAGATCGAACACGTTGTCCGCCAGGTGGCGTCGCAAAGAACCGAGAACTTCGTTCGCCACCGGCTTCTCGTCCGCCACGAAGAACAGAACGTCGCCAGCTTCGGCATCGAACTCGTCTATCAGTTCCCGTAAAGTCTCTGTCTCCAGGTAGTCCTCCACAGGCGACTCGAACCCTTCGCCTGTCAGCTTGACCCAGATGAGCCCTCCCGCACCTTCCTCCTCCGCGTAATCGATAAGGTCATCCATATCGTTGTTCGACAGCTCCCCCGCCCTGCCTTCCAGCCTGAAACCTTTGACAACGCCGCCCTCTTCCACAGTCCTCGCGAATATGTTCAGCTCCGAACCTTCAACGATCGACGACACGTTATGAAGCTTCATACCGTAACGTCGGTCCGGCCGGTCGCTCCCCCAGTTGTCCATAGCCTCCTGCCAGGTTATCCGTTCCACAGGTGTCTCGAACTCCTCTCCGAAAGCGTCCTCGAAAGCTGTCGCGAGTAAATCGCCCATCATCTGTAAGAACTCATCCTGCTCCATGAAGGAAACCTCGAGGTCGAGCTGCGTGAATTCAGGTTGACGGTCCTTCCGTGTATCCTCGTCCCTGAAGCACTTGACCACCTGGTAGTACCTGTCCATACCTCCGACCATCAACAACTGCTTGAAAAGCTGAGGTGACTGCGGGAGAGCATAGAAGTTTCCCCCGAAGTTGCGAGAGGGAACTACGAAGTCCCTGGCTCCCTCCGGTGTCGACTTGGTCAGGTACGGCGTCTCCACTTCCACGAACTCGTTCTCTGCCAGGAAGTTACGTGCAGCGTGGAAGAACTCGTGCCGCTTTTTCATGTTTTCAGCGACTCTCGGCCGCCTCAGGTCTAGATAACGGTGCTCGAACCTCAACTCTTCCCTCGCCTCGTCCGTCTTCTCGTTGTCCAGCGAGAACGGCGGGGTCTCGGACTCCGATATAACATCGAAAGAAGATGCAGAGACCTCAACCTTTCCTGTATCCATATCCTCGTTCACAGTCCCTTCCGGCCTCTCCTGCATCTCCCCCTCCACTTCCAGGAGGTACTCTCTTCCGAGATCCTCGCTCTCGTGGAACCTTTCCGTTTCCTCGGGCGAGAGGACGACCTGCACAATTCCTTCCCTGTCACGGAGGTCGACGAACCTCTTCCCACCATGATCTCTTACGCGGTGCACCCAGCCCTTCAGAACGACGTCCTCTCCAGTGTCATCTCCCCTCATATCCCCGCAGCGATGGGTGCGTTCCATGCCCAGAGCTGTCGCTGGAAACCTTAAATAGCTTTTTAAGGCATCTGAGACCGGCTACTTTTTTATTCCGGTGGCGCCCACATACAGGAACATGCGCCAGGGTCGATGAGATGACTAGCATAAACAAAGTGACGATGGACGGTTTCAAATCGTTCCAGAAGAAGACAGCAGTCCCTTTCTATGACGGTATGACCGCTATCGTGGGTTCTAACGGGAGCGGGAAGTCGAACGTTCAAGAAGCGGTCCAGTTCGTGATGGGTCGCCGATCCTCCGAACTCAGGGCGGAGAAGATGGAGCAGCTTATCTTCAACGGCGGAGATAACAAGGATCCTGCGGAGGAGGCGGAGGTCATCCTCTACCTGGACAACTCTGACGGGAAGTTCGATGAGCTGGTTGAGGAAGATACTGACGAGATCAAGATCGGGAGGAGGGTGAACCGGAACGGTTACTCTACCTACACGTTCATGGGGAACAACTGCAAGCGGAGGAAGATAGACGACGTTATGGAAAAGGCAGGGATCGACAGGAGAGGGTATCACGTCGTCCAGCAGGGACGTGTGACTGAGATCGTGAAGCAGACTCCCGTGGAGCGGAGGAAAGCCATCGACAGGATATCAGGTATCCAGTCGTACGAGTCGAAGGTTGAGGAGGCCGAAGAGGAGCTGGAGGATGTGGATAACGAGCTGAGGGAGCTGGAGATCAAACTGGACCTGAAGCGAGACCGTTTGCAACGGCTGGAGCAGGAGAAGGAGGATGCAGAAGAGTACCAGGAACTGGAGGACAGGAAGAAGGTCCTGGAAGTTTCGGTACTGGAGAAGCGGAAGGAGGAACTGGAGAACCAGCTGGACCAGTTAAGCGACAAGGACGAGGAAGATATCGAGGAGCTGGAAGAAAGAGTAGAGGAACTGGACGAAAAGATAGAGGAGAAGGAGGACAGGAGAGAGGAGATAGACGGGGAGATCGAGGATATGCGGGACGATTCCCTTGTAAGAGACATCGAGTCGTTGAAAGGGAAGATAGAGAGGAAGAAGGACAAGATCGAGAGCAAGAAGGAGAGAATCGGGGATATCGAGGAGATGCTGGACGAGTACGAGTCCGTGCAGCGTTCTAGAGCAGGGGCTTCCAGGGCAGTCAACTCGGTCCTGGACCTCGGGAAGGAAGGTGTCTACGGGACGGTCGGAGATCTCATCCACTACAACGAGAGGTTCGCTGTCGCTATCGAGACCGCCGCAGGGAAAAGGATGCAGAACATCGTGGTCGAGGAGCAGGATGTCGCAGTAGAATGCGTCAACCACCTGAAGCAGAACAACATCGGGCGCGCAACTTTCCTACCTCTGGACAAGGTCTCACCACGAAGGATGTCAAATGCGGCGGAGGAAGCGCTGAAACTTCCAGGAGTGATAGACTACGCCATCAACCTCGTCGACTACGACAGGGAGTACGAAGACGCGGTGAAGCAGGTTTTCGGAGACACCTTGGTCGCGGAGGATCTAGAGTCGCTGGAGGACGCGGGTAAGGTCCGGGCAGTGACACTGGAAGGAGATATAATGCGGAAGTCCGGGGCTATAACCGGAGGGGCGAAGAAGAACAAGAGGAAGAAGAGCCGGAAAAAAGGTATAAACACGCAGGAGAAGCGGGAGGAGAAGGAAGAGCTCGAAGGTGAAATAGAAAGTCTGGAAGAAGAGATAGGGGATCTGGAAGGCGTGCTGGAGGAGAAAAAACAGGAGGAAGAAGAGGAAAGCGAGGTTTCCGAAGAACTGAAAGAGGAAAGAAAGGAGATCAGGGAGGAACTGGACGATATGAAGGAGGAGAGGAAGGAGAAGGCGGAAGAGCTTAACCGGTTGAGGAACCAGATTGGTAAGGACCAGAAGAAGGAGGCGAAGTTCGAGGCCGAGCTGGAGAACGTGGAGGAGGAAATGGAAGAGCTGGAAGAAGTGGAAGATCGGGAGGAAGGATCCTTGAAGTCGCTGAAGACGAAGAAGACCAAGACCATCAACAAGATGAACGACCTCGGGAGCGTCAACATGAGAGCGATCGACGAGTACGAGGAATTCAAAGAAGAGTTCGACGAATTCAAGGAGAAGGTCGATACCATCAGGCAGGAGAAACGAGAGATAGAGCAGATTATCGAGGATATCGAGGAGAAGAAGAAAGAGGAGTTCATGGAGGCCCTGGATACGGTTAACGACGAGTTCCAGGACATATTCACCACCCTTTTCGACGGTGGAGAGGCCTGGCTCGAGCTGGAAGAGGAGGGAAACATCGACTCAGGTCTGAAGATCGAGGCCCAGCCACCGGACAAGGACCCCCATGTCATAGACTCTCTTTCCGGCGGAGAGAAGTCTCTTACCGCTATCGCGTTCGTATTCGCGCTGCAGGATTACAACCCGTCCCCGTTCTACGTCATGGACGAGATAGACGCCGCACTGGACGCGAAGAACTCGAAGCGGCTTTCAGAGCTTCTGAAAGACTATTCAGGAGACTACCAGCTGATAGTAATCTCGCACAACAACGAGACGGTGCGTCACGCCGACAGGGCCTACGGTGTTTCCATGCAGGAAGGCGTCTCACAGGTGAGAAGCGTCGAGTTAAACGGTAAATGAGGTTTCACTATCTCTGACTCCTCCATCGATTTTTTATACTCCCTCTCCACATGTCATGGTACTGCCGTGGGGGCAGTATGAGGGGAAGGCGGCAACGTGCCGCCAATGAAAGCAGAAACGACCACAGTAACAGCGGAGAAAGAGAAATTCGATCCTCACAGTGTCGAAACTATTTCTGCGGGGAACTGGGAAGAGACTCTGAAGCGCTTCACTGAGGACATGGAACCGTGGAATATCGACCTCGTGAAGCTTGCTGACAGGTACAAGAGCTACATGGACACGGTCGAAAAGTTCGACCTTGAGGTGCCGGGAAGGGTCATATTGGTCGGCGCGGTCCTGTTACGTATGAAAGCCGAAATTCTTCGCGGGGAAGAAGAACCAGAGGGGGAGTTCGAGGAACAGATGGAGTTCGAAGAGGAGGTGATGGAGGAGGAAGAGGCCAGGCAGCTGAAAATCCCGGAAGCGGTCCCTAAACCTCCTATCAAGAAGAAGGGGGAGAGAAAGGTCACCCTGGACGAGCTGAAGACCGCTCTGAACAAGGCCATGGAGATAGAGGATGAACGGGGTGAGAGACAGGAGACACGTCGCGTGGAGGACTACGGTATCGATGTCGAGGAGAAGGACTTCACTGACCGTCTGGAGAGCATGTACAGCAACCTGAAGAGCTATGTGAACGGGGGGAAGGACGCCCTTACATTCTCTGAACTGGCGGAGCAGGAAGAGCAGAGAGAAACGATAGAGCAGTTCGTCAATCTCATGCACCTGGAGACCGAGGAGCGCGTACAGTGTTACCAGGAAGAATGGCTGGGAGAGATAGAGATCGAGCTTCTGGAGCAGGAGAACAACTGAGGTGATAGTAAATCAAAGAAAAGAAAGCAGTCGCGGAAGCCGCCCTGTACCTGAGCGAAGACCCTCTCACAACAGACGACCTGGCGGACGTGATGAACCTCGGTTCCAAGGGTTTCGTCCAGGACGTTGTAGACGAGCTGAAGGAGGAGCTGGAACAGGAGTCTCGCGGTCTCGAACTTGTGGAGAGCAACGAAGGGTATGAGCTGGTCGTGAAATCGGATCTCGTGGAAGCAGTCGAACACCTGGCCCCTCACAGAGACCTTAACGAGTCGGAGTTGAGGACTCTTGCAGTAACTGCCTACAACGCGCCTGTGAAACAGTCAGAGATAGTGGAAGTGAGAGGTAACCGGGCTTATTCCCACCTCAAGGAGCTGGAGAAGCGGGGTTTCATCGACTCAGAGGAGGAGGGCAGGACCAAGCTCCTCGATGTTACGAACCATTTCCTGGACTACTTCGATCTCGGTTCCGCGGATGAGTTCGCTATAGACGCGGACCAGGAAGAAACGTCTACCTGATTTATAAGTCAAAATAGGGAAGGAAGACCTATGGAATGGTACGCTTCGGAAAATCTCGAGGAGGCGTACACCTCTACCAAGGATTTCCTTCTACCCTTCAATAGAGGTATATGGGCCAGGATGGCGGTAGTGGTATTCCTGACCGGCGGGTTCGGTTTCGGGAGCTTCAGCAACATCTTTAGTAACATCCCATCAGGTTCCACCCCCTCCAGCATCTCTACGGCAGGAGCTCCTGCAGAGTCTGGAAGTTTAACCGGTGCGGTAACAGGAATGGCATCTATGGAACCTGTAGTTATATCTTTAGCAGTTTTCTTCCTCCTTATCATCCTCGGTTTCATGTACGTTAGCAGCGTATTCGAGTTCGTATTCTACAAGAGTATCCGCGAGCAAGAGGTGAATATCCGCGAAT
>JALIDP010000029.1 GCA_022865215.1 Candidatus Nanohalarchaeota archaeon QJJ-7
CCTCTCCCTTGTCAACACGATGTCGTTTCCCAGCACGTCCCGGACTTCAAACAGTTTCACCCTCAAAACCTGAGAGATTCAGGTTCAAAACAGAAGGTCAAAATTTCAGGATCAGGAGCTACTGGAACTCCTATCACAAAGTGTTCGTAGTGAAATCAGTTCCATAAGGGACAGGTCATGGAAATTTCAGGCCCTGTTTTAAGCGTCTCCAGGCACTTCAAAAGGATGGTCTCCAGAACTCCTAGGCAGGAACTTTATCTACTTCGACAAGTTCCCTCCGCTCCACCTCGTCCATCAGTTGACCGAGGAGTTTCACGATCTCCGAGTCCTGGTCCAGGGAGTAGAGCTGGGTGTTCTGGTACTTCCTTGTCTCCTCCACGAGTTCCAGGCCTTCCAGAATGTCCCACTTCCTGTGGACCGTGGTTCTCGACACACCTGAAAGCTCCGCGATCTCCTTCTTCGAGTAATCCATCACAGGGTTGTCCAGCAGGAAGTCCAGGATCTCCAGTGTGGTGCGGTCGAAGGCGTCCTCCAGTTCCATGGGAACTTCAGAGTTCCGAATCATTAAATACTTTTCGCAAAAACTACTTCAGCTGTTTCAATATTGAAAACAATGCATACCGATAGGCAGAAAAAGAAGAACATGCTGGCGAAACTTCTGAGAAGAGGAAAAGTAGGGAAAAGTTACACTCCGAAAGAGAAGATCTACAGCGCATCATTCCCGATAGGGAATGTATGCTCGAACAGACTTCAGAGCTGAAGTCTGTGCAGCGGGATACCGAAGGAGGAGCGAGGGAACCTGGAAGAGCTTCTGGACGATCTTTACAGAGACGGTCTTATAGAGTATCATAAAGGGAAAAAGTGCGTGTCGCTGAACAGGAGGAAGAAGGATAAGGTGCAGCAATTCCTGGAAGGTGAGGTGCCGGGCTATTTCTGGGAGAACTTCTAGCGGTCCGAACGTTCGGACCCTGACTTAATTATAGCTTCTTTACCCACCACATGGCATGATAGACCTCCACACTCTGGGAACGAGCTCCGCAGTTCCTACCTCGAGGCGCGACTTGGCCGCCAACCTGCTCAACTTCGAGGGCGAACGGTTGCTGTTCGACTGCGGGGAGGGAGCGCAGAAATCGATAATGAAGCTCCAGATCGGACTGATGGACATCGAGAAAGTGTTCATCACGCACTGGCACGCCGACCACTTCTCAGGGCTGCTCGGACTCGTTCAGACTTTATCTATGGAGGGCCGAGAGAGAACATTACACGTCTACGGGCCTGAGAGGACCGGAGAGTTCACCGACCAGATGCTGAACATAGGTTACTTCGACAGGAGCTACGAGGTCGTGGGCCACGCTCTAGAAGAGGACGAAGTGGTCGAAGGAGACGGTTACGAGGTCCGACCCTTCAAGGTACAGCACTCGGTTCCCGCGTACGGATACGTTTTCAAAGAAGACGAGGAGTTGAAGGTTTCGAAGACGAAGATGGAAGATCACGGGCTTGAAAGTGGGCCAGAGATCGGGAAGGTGAAGAACGGGGAGACTGTCGAGATCGATGGAGAAGAGTACGGTCCCGGGGACCTGTGCGAAAAGGTCCCGGGCAGGAAGATAGTCTATACAGGTGATACAGCAGCACACGAGAGGATCGTGGAAGCGGCAGAGGGCGCGGACGTGCTCATCCACGAGGCGACAGTGACCCAGGAGATGCTAAAGGGCAGGGCTAGCAGACACTCGTCCTCCCTACAGGCCGCGGAGATGGCGAAGCGCGCGGACGTGGACAAACTGATACTCACCCACTTCTCACGGATGTTCGACAAGGACCCGTCACCGCTCCTGGAAGAGGCACAGGAAGTGTTCGAGGACACAGAGCTTGCGGAGGACGGGAAGCATTTCGGGATCGAACCGCACAGGCCGGAGAGCGAGAAAGACTAAATATCGGTTCCTTCCCTGTCGAACGTTTCAGGGTTGAAAAGCCTTTCAAAGACTGTTTCCTCGTCCGAAGTCTCGATATCGTTGTACAACCTGCCGTTATCCCGTGCCTGCAACTTCTCAAGCACTTCCTCTCCTTCGACTTCAGGATCAGTTTCACCGATCCTCCAGACGACTACAGTCTCATCTAGCGGGTCATGGAAAACGGAGTAATCACCGTTCAGGTCCTCGAACTCTGCGTCACCGGTGTAGAAATACTCCCATACAAGGTCCATCAGTTCTGAAGAAGCCCTTTCTCCTGCCTCCATCACCTCCTCCACAAGATCTTCGAGAGGATATTCTTCTGCGAGATGGTCAAAAGAGGTCAACTCTGTGCCCGGACCAGAATCCTCATCAAGGATGTAACCGTCATCACCGTGGGTATAGATAGAGACTGACAGGGAACCTGTACGGTAATAGTTCCGGTCGAGGAACTCCCTCATGATTTCTAGCTCATCGTCCTCCGGACCCATCTCATTGAAGGAAGAGGCCATACTGGAGAGAGACGGGATCGAGACCTTGGTAGATACATAGCCCTCAGGAAAAAACATTATGTACTTGTCATCATCCAGCCACTGGCTCTCGTACCTCTCCCGCATCTCTCCAAGAACCTCCAGTGCCTCTACCCCTTCCCCCTCCGATTCCAGAAGCAGGTATTCAGCAAGATACTCCTCAAACCCGGTATCCTCCATCTCTGCAGACAATACCTCAGGTCTCTCCGGGGGGTCTACCAGGTACCCGCCTCCTCTATAGCTAGGGAAGAACTCAACACTCCCCTCCCGGACGTCCCAGGGGTATCGGTCCTGCATCCGCTCGAACTGTTCACGGGCAATATCCGTTTCTCCCGCCTCCAGGTAATCTGCGAGGTCATTATGGAATCTCTCAGCAGTCACAGGTGTCGATGTGTTACTATCTTTCAATTCTTACACCTCCAAAGGGTTCCTGGCCCAAGACTTAAGAAGAAGTATCTGTCTTCCTTGTCTCCTTCCCTTCCTCGCTGGGAAAGACCTCTATCTCCGCGTCTTCGAACTCCCTATCAGTCCAATCGCCTTGGAAAAGGTCGTGTAAAAACACTGCAAGAGCTGCAACCTCTGAATGGGGCTGGTTCCCTATCGCGAGATTGTAGTCCGCGATCTCGAATACCTCGCTCGGAACTTTTTCACCGCCCACAACGACTAGGATATCGTCCTCCGACCCTCCAAAATCCCCTTCTAACCCGTCTATATCCTCGTAATACGGAACTCCATACATCGTTAGATGGATCACGGGACCGTCGAAATCCCGGATAACGTTCCTCCAGTCCTCCCTGTATCTAATGTCGAAAGGTCCTCCCCACCTCTCGACAACGTCACGCACGGATTCCAGCATGCTGTCGTCCCTTTCACCTGAAAAGGTTACAGAGGAGGCTCCGAACTGCCGCGCGGTCAGAGCCACGTGTGTGGATATCCGGTCATCACGGCCTCTGCGGTGTCCTAAACGTAAAACTTCGACCATGTTTAAAGGGGAGATGGCGTGAACCTTTTTAAACTGGGATACTTTAGTGGCATTAGAGGTGTTTCAAATGGCCTTCCTCGGACTTGAACTAGGGGTAGGTCTGTCAGCAGCCGTTGCTCTAGCAGTTCTCGCAGTTCTCTGGGACTACGGCAGTCTCATCGATGTTGAATGGGAAGAGATAACAGCAGGAGTGATGCTGTTCGTTGCAGCGGCCGGACTGAACCTGTTCGCAGGTTCCAACGCACTGGCCGCCTATACCTCCTCTGCAGCCCAGATCAACACCTACCTGGTCCCGATAGTCAACCTTCTGGGAGGACTGCTGGTCCTGTTCGGAGCTCTCCGGAACAGCTGGCAGGTCCTGCAACAGCGGATGTAGTCTTTCCCACTTTTTCTTCCTTTCTTTTTCAGCTAGAAACAGCTATCCCGCGAGCTGTGTGTAGGTCCTGGCCTCCACCGCAAGAGTGAAAACGCCCCCGACAGCAGACAGGAACTGCATCATCACCATCCCTACAGTAGAACCCAGACCGAGCGATGCAAGCCCACCAGTGCCTGAAAGGAGCCCATTAACAACCAGAACTACGAGTAGAAGTCCGAGAAGCCTCCACTTGTGCCCTTTCGTCATCTCCCAGGAGGACTGCATAGCATCGAAGAAACTCTCGTCCTCCACCGCCACGAAGACCGTCCAGAACATGAGTGCAAGGATGAGATAGATCCCCGGAACTATGAACAGGACCAGTCCTGCAAGGACCGCGATCGCGAACAGGATCCCTCCGACAAGAGTGTGGATCAAGGCACTTCCTATATTCCTCTTCATCACCCTATCAGGCACGTTCTCCGTCTCATCGGAGACAAATATCCGGATAGCCACGATAGATACGAACACAGAGATTATACCTAAAGCTATACCTGTGACAGACATCAGGACAGCATTACCCGAACTGGAAAGCGATGCGGCCTCCGATCCGGCTCTCAGTCCACTGAATGCCGATGCCGTGTTCAGAAGGAAGAAAGCCGCTACCAGCATGAGACCGTTCCGTTTGAAAGTCCTCTGGAACCCTTCCTCCAGCGCCAAACCTATGTCCAGATCCATGGAAGGATATTCTTTCCCTGGCTTATAAAACTGGATCAGAAGCGAGAAAGGTTTAAAAATCGGAGAAGGGAAAGGAAGGAGTATGAAGGGTGGACGTTTTACCCTGCCGCGGAACTAGTCCTTCTCCGAGAGCCGTTGTTTTAAATCTCCGGACTCTACCGGGGTGTAGCCCATGATAGAGATACGTTTACCGGACGGCTCAACCCTTGAAGTGGAGGAAGGGACGACTGTCGAAGAGGTCGCGTACGAGATCGGTGAAGGCCTCGGGGATGACACAGTCGCGGGGAAGCTGGACGGGGAACTCGTTGCGAAGGAGCAGGAGATCCACAACGATGGAGATCTTGAGATCATCACGGAAGACCACGAGGAATACATCAAAGTGCTGCGGCACAGCGCCTCGCACGTCTTCGCACAGGCCCTGAAACGTCTTCACCCTGAAGCGAAGCTCGCTATCGGGCCTTGGACCGAGGACGGGTTCTACTACGATGTCGCAGGTGTCGAGCTGGAGGAGGAAGACCTGGAAGAGATAGAGGAGGAGATGGAAGATATCGTAGAAGAAGACCTGGAGATCGAGAGGGAAGAAGTTCCGAGAGACGAGGCCGAGCAGTTCTATGAAGACAACAGGTTCAAGCAGGAGGTCCTCGAAGAAGAGGCAGAAGAAGGTGAAAAGGTCTCGTTCTACGTTCAGGGCGATTTCAGGGACCTCTGCAAGGGTCCGCACGTGGAGTCTACAGGTGACTTGGAGGCTTCCAAGCTGTTGCAGATAGCGGGCGCGTACTGGCGCGGAGAGGAGGATAATCAGCAACTGACCCGGGTCTACGGTACCGCGTTCGAGAGCGGAGAGGAACTGGAAGAGTTCATGGACCAGAGGAGGAAGGCGGAGGAGAGAGACCACCGCAGGATAGGTGAAGAGATGGATATCTTCTCCATCAACTCCACTGCAGGTCCTGGATTACCCCTGTACCATCCGAACGGGAAGAAGGTCCTGAACGAGCTGAGGGATTTCATACAGGACCTGAACCGCGACCGGGGATGTGAACCTGTCGAGACCCCTCACCTGTTCAAGACAGAACTCTGGAAGGAGAGCGGGCACTACGAGAACTACCAGGACGATATGTTCCTGTTCGAGGTACAGGACGAAGAGTTCGGGCTCAAGCCGATGAACTGTCCCGGCCATTGCCTGATATATAACCACGAGGCGTGGAGCTACAGGGACCTCCCGGTACGCTACACCGAGCAGGGAAAGGTTTACAGGAAGGAGCAGAGAGGAGAGCTCTCAGGTCTCTCACGGGTCTGGTCTTTCACTATCGACGACGGCCACCTGTTCGTCCGACCGGACCAGATAGACGAGGAAGTGGAGGAGATAATGGAAAACATCTTCCAGGTCCTGGAAACCTTCGGGCTCGACCACCAGGTAATGCTGGCAACGAAACCGGAGGACAAGTACGCGGGTAGCGACGAGATCTGGGATAAGGCAGAGTCGCAGCTGGAAAACGTTCTGGAACGTATGGGGATAGATTACGAGCTCGAAGAGGGAGAGGGAGCTTTCTACGGACCGAAGATAGACTTCGCGTTCGAGGACGCTCTAGGACGCGAATGGGACGGTCCGACAGTACAGCTGGATTTCAACATGCCTGACCGGTTCGGGCTGACCTACACGGGGAAGGACAACGAGGAGAAGCAGCCGGTTATGATCCATCGCGCTCTGTATGGAAGCTACGAGCGGTTCCTGATGGTGCTCCTCGAACATTTCAACGGGAACTTCCCGACCTGGCTCGCCCCTGAACAGGTGAGGATCCTGCCTGTCAGTGACGAGAACCTCGACTACGCGGAAAAAGTGAAGGAGGAACTGGGCGGGTTCCGTGTAGAGATCGAGGACCGGTCCTGGACTGTAGGAAAGAAGATCCAGGCCGCTCACGACGACAACGTGCCTTACATGCTTATCGTGGGAGACGACGAGGAGGAGAACGGTACAGTCGCAGTGAGGGACAGGGGGGAGAACGAGGAGAAAGGCTGGGAAATGGAACAGTTCCGCCAAGATCTAGAAGAAGAGGTCGATGAGAGGAGAATTGAGCCCAGAATCCTCAGCTGACACCTTTTTAAAAATGTGAAAGGAGGCGAAGATAGCATGAAGACGATATACGGGGCAGAGCCGGAGGCGCTCATCGATGCGACCGCGGAAAAACTGGAAGAGGATTACGAAGAGGTAGATATGCCTGAATGGGCAGAATACGTGAAGACCGGCGTCCACAAGGAGAGACCACCGACCCAGGAGGACTGGTGGTACGTGAGGAGTGCAGCGGTTCTGAGGAAGATATACAAGGAGGGGCCTCTCGGGACCGAAACTTTGCGATCAATGTACGGCGGGAGGCACAAACGGGGGCACCAGACAGAGCACTTCGCCAAGGCTTCCGGGAAAGTTATACGGACAGTCCTTCAACAGCTGGAGGGCGCAGGTCTCGTGGAACTGGAGGAAGGAGAGGGAAGAAAGATAACGGCAGAAGGCCAGAGCCTTCTGGACTCTCTCGCCAAGGAAGCGGGTGAGTGATATGGACGAAGAGGATCTGGAGAAGCTGAAGAAAGAAAAGATGGAGGACCTGGAAGGGGAAGAGGCAGGTGGAGCAGCGGAAAAAAAGCAGGAGCGTATCAGGAAACAGCTGAAACAGATCGCGTCGCAGATCCTGACCGAGGAGGCCCGTTCCCGCCTGGGGAACATCCGGACAGCGAAACCCGACCTCGCCTCAGCTATCGAATACCAGCTCGTGCAGTTACACCGTGCAGGACAGATAAACGGGAAGATAAGCGACAAGGAGCTCAAGAGGCTGTTAAAAAAGATACAGGAAGGACAGGACAAGCAGGATATAAAATACACGAGTCCTAGGTGAGAAATGATGGGATCAAGAAAATCAAGCGGAAAGAAGAAACGGTTGAAGAAAGCCGCTAACAGGGCCAAGTCCGCCCCGAGGTGGGTGGACCTGAAGAAGTTCGGCATGAAGCGTTCCCTGACGAGAGCGGTGAAGCGGCAGAAATCGCGTCACTGGAGGCGCGACGACACCGACGAATAACGTTTCTGAGGTTCCAATATGGCTGAGAAAGAGATACACACGGTCGGACTGGGAAAGGTTAGGAGAGTCTCTCCCAGGAACCGCGCTGCGAAAGCGATGAAGCTTATCAAGGAGTACGTGAGGAGGCATTCCGGCGTTGAAACTGTTTCTGTATCGAATGCTGTGAACGAGGAGCTGTGGAGGAGCGGAGCCCGTAACCCTCCTAAGAGCCTGGCTATCCAGGTGCTTGTCGAGGAGGGCACAGCTCACGTGGAGCTCGCAGGCGGTGAGTTCGAGCTGGAGGAAGAGGCAGAAGAGGTAGAAGAAACTGTGGATGAGCTCAGTGACGAGGAACTGGCCGAGAAGAATGTCGACGAGGTCAAGGAGCTCGTGGAATCGGAAACAGTGGAAGCGGAGAGAGCCCTGGATATCGAATACGCAGGCAAGAACCGGAAGACCCTGATCGAGTGGTTGCAGGAAAGGGTCGGTGAAGAGGAGGAAAGCGAAGAAGTTGCTGAAGAGACGGAAGAGGAAGAAGTCGAAGAGGAACCGGAAGAGAAAGAAGATACAGGGGAAGAAGAAACCGAAGAGGAAGAAATCGGAGAAGAGACCTCAGGAGAGGAGACCTACGACCTTCCCGAGGACGTGGTAGAGACGTTCGAGGAAGGAACTATCGGGGAAGGTAAAGAGGCGGCTAAAGAGCTCGGGAAGCAGGAGTTCGAGAAGCTCCTGAACTTTGAAGAAGCGCACCAGAACAGGAAGGGTATGAAGAAGTTCCTAAGGAGCAACATGAATTAGGGGACGCGAGGGTTCTTTAAAAACTCGTTCTCAATCAGGAAACATGACAGTAGGACATGCGGACTATCAGGGAGATGTGAACATCGGTTTCTTCGGAATCGTCACAGAAGAAACTGTGTTACTCGCGGAAGGGTTCAAGAAGAGCGAGTTCTTCGGAGACTCTCAGGATATAAGGCTTGCAGGTACAGATCTCATCGGGATCTTCGCAGCAGGGAACAGTAACGGTGTACTGGTCCCAGAAGTTATCACTGAACATGAAGAGGAGGTCCTTGAGGAGAAAGGGATCGATTTCAAGGTCCTGGAAACCGACTACACCGCTCTCGGTAACCTCGTGCTCTGCAACGATAACGGATGTTTCATATCGAAAAACCTGGAAGATAGGAAGGAGGAGATATCCGAGTTCTTGGACGTTCCTGTCGAGAGCGGTACAGTGGCAGGCCTCGACATCCCTGGTTCGTGCGGTGCGGCAACTGAAAACGGTGTTCTCCTTCACAGGAACGCTTCAGAGACCGAACTGCGGAAGGTGGAAGAAGCTCTCCAGGCTGAGGGTGATGTGGGCACAGTCAACTTCGGATCCCCTTACGTGCATTCAGGCGTTCTCGCGGACTCGGAGGACCTTCTAGTGGGTAACGATACTACCGGGCCTGAAGTTCAGCGGATTCAGGAATCTCTGGACCTCCTCTAATAGTTTAAACTCTGAAAACAATCTTTCTACATGGGAAAGAGCGGTACAGCGAACCTCCCTCTA
>JALIDP010000002.1 GCA_022865215.1 Candidatus Nanohalarchaeota archaeon QJJ-7
TATACCTCGAACCCGTTCTCCGGGCGGTCGCTCATCGTATTCCGGACATAATTCCCGCCAGCTTTCACCAGCTCATTAAGGTGCTCCTCCAGCCGGTCCTCAGGCCACTGAAACAGGTTATCGTCGTCTGATCCTCCTAGAAGTAGCGTGGGTTCCCCCTCCACCTCCCAGTAGAACCGGTTCCTGTCACTTATCTGCATATAATCGAACGATAACGCGAGCTATTTATAAAGATTGTTTCAGAGAGGGTAATAGCTCGTCCGAACTGCCTCACGGCAGGAGAGCGTTTCACACGTTTTCTCCTGTTATAGAGGCATCCAGCAGGTACCAAGATGGAAATTAACGCGCACAGGAAATTGAGAAAGAAGTTCGCGGAATGGAACCGCGTGCTGAAGATCACGCGGAAGCCGGATCGGGAAGAGTTCACTATGTCCGCGAAGGTTACCGGGGCCGGGATAATCATAATCGGGGCTATAGGGTTCCTGATCTACCTGGGCTCACAGCTTATAGAAATATCTATGAGAGGAGGCGGAGTCTGAAATGGTAATATTCACTGTAAGGACCACAAGAGGCAGAGAGAAGACCGCTATCAACGCTTTCGAT
This sequence comes from Candidatus Nanohalarchaeota archaeon QJJ-7, assembly GCA_022865215.1. Taxonomy (GTDB): domain Archaea; phylum Nanohalarchaeota; class Nanosalinia; order Nanosalinales; family Nanohalalkaliarchaeaceae; genus JALIDP01. The sequence goes on from JALIDP010000002.1 coordinate 604, forward strand.
GCGAAGGTCGAAGGTAACGATTACGATATCAGGGCTGTTTTCTACCCGGAAGACCTCAAAGGCTACCTGTTCGTCGAGGGCAAGGAGCAGGATATCAAAGATATAGCAGGAGACATGAGGCACGTTAGAGGCGTCATAGACGAAGAGGTCGACATGGAGAAGATAGAGGAGTTCCTCTCCGAGGAGCCCAAGGATATCACGATGGAGGTAGGGGACAAGGTCGAGGTCACAGGCGGGCCTTTCGAGGGAGAAGAGGCCAAGATAGAGCGTATAGACGATGCAAACCGCGAAGCAACCATAGAACTGCTGGAAGCCGCTGTGCCTATCCCGGTAACTATCAGCGTGGACCAGCTGAGGAAGAGGAGTGATTGAATATGGGAGAAGAAACAGTCAACCTGCTGGTAGAAGGAGGTGAAGCCTCCGCAGGACCACCGCTCGGACCTACACTCGCACCTATAGAAGCCGTAGATATCAACGAGGTCGTCTCCGCTATAAACGAGAATACCTCTGGTTTCGAGGGTATGGAGATCCCGGTCGAAGTCGTGGTGGACGACGAGACAGGAGATTTCGAGATAGATGTGGGAACACCCCCTGCCTCTGCACTCCTCAAAGAGAGGGCCGAACTGGAGGCAGGGAGTGGAGAGCCTAACAAGATAAAGCTGGCCAACCTACCTCTGAAAGATGTTATAGAGGTCGCAGACCTGAAGATGGAGGACCTGGTCGCACTAGATCTGAGAGGCGCCACCAAGGAGATACTGGGAAGCGCCCAGTCCCTGGGCTTCCTGGTCGAGGGAAAGGAGCCTATCGATATCCAGGCAGATATAGACGAAGGAAGATACGAAGAAGTCCTCAGCGGTGAGAAGGACTGGAAAGAGCTGCCCGATAAACCTGAAGGCGGTGAGATAGATACTGAGGCAGCGAGGCAGGAGCTAGAGGAACGCAGAGAGGAAAGAGAAGAAGAGGAAGAGGAGGAAGAAGAAGCAGAAGAAGGAGAGGAAGAGGAATCCGAAGAGGGCGAAGAAACTGAAGAGGAAGAAGAGACTGAAGAAGAGGTGGAAGAATGAGGCTACCTGAAGGTTGGCTCAGAGAAGAAAACCGGAGGTTTTCGAGATGAGTTTCGATGACGCTGTAGAACAGTTGAGAGAAGACGCAGAGGATAGGAACTTCACCCAGGCCGTAGACCTCGTCATCAACCTGAGAGATCTGGACCTGGATGATCCTGACAACCGGTTCTCTACAGAGATAACCCTCCCTCACAGTCGTTCCGAAGAAACGAAAGTATGTGTCATAGGAGAGACTATCACTACAGCAGCCGATAACGCAGACCGGACTATAGATCCAGACGAGCTCGACGAGATAATGGAGGATGAAGCCACCGCGAAGGACCTTGCAGAGGAGTACGACTTCTTCATAGCTGAGGCCCCTCTGATGCCCAAGATCGGTCGAGAACTGGGTTCAGTATTCGGACCGAGGGATAAGATGCCGGAGCCGATGGAGCCCGGAGAGGACCCGACAGAACGTATAGAGGGTCTGAGGAACACTATATCTATCAGTCTGAGGGAGAGCCCCTCTATCAAGTGCAAGGTAGGAGACGAAGAGATGGAGGATTCAGAAATCGAGGATAACGCAGAGGCGGTCTATAACGCAGTGACCAACAACCTCCCGAGGAACGATCACAACGTGAAGGATGCACTCCTGAAGCTGACGATGAGCAGTCCCGTGGAGGTGGACACCTGATGCAGCTGACCCGGCAGGAAAAGGAAGAGATGGTGGAAAGGCTAGAGAACAAGATGGAAGATTACCCGGTCGTGGGGATGCTCGACATGCATTCTCTCCCTGCCAGACAGCTACAGGAGATAAAGAAGGAACTGGTTGGAGAGGCAGAGATCCGGATGACGAGGAAGACGCTGATAGATCTGGCCCTGGAAGGTGTCGAGAAGGAAAATATTGAGGAACTGGGAGAAAACGATGCTAGACAGCCGGCGCTCATATTCACTGAGAAGAACCCGTTCTCGCTTTTCAAGCTCATACAGGATAAGAAGAGCTCTGCAGCTGCCTCGGGAGGAGAAGAGGCGCCGAGCGATATAGTAGTTGAGTCAGGTATGACCGACCTCGACCCGGGACCGATGCTGGGCAAGATCCAGGAGATCGGGGCAGGCACTTCAGTTGAGGACGGCAAGATAAAGGTGGAGAACGACGCAGTCGCTGTTGAGGCAGGAGAAGTTATAGATTCTGACACCGCAGAGATTCTCAACGCGCTCGATATGGAGCCTCTGGAGGTTGGTCTCGACCTCAAACTGGTGTACGAGAACGGTGAAGTGTTCGACAGAGGGGTACTTGAGATAGATACCGATGAGTACAGGGAGAAGATCGAAATGGCCACGGGCCAGGCGTTCAACCTGGCGGTCAACGCAGGCCACCTCACCGACAGGACCGCGCCCTCAGTCGTATCAACCGCGGTATCCGATGCACTTGCACTAGCAATCAACGCAGGGATCCTGGTTGATGAAGTGGTTGAGGACGTGGTGAGGAAGGCCGCTGGCACAGCTTCCTCTGTGGATGCAGAACTCGACCTCGAAAGCATTGACATGGGTGGAGATGAGGGGGCAACCGAAGAAGAGCCAGATGAAGAAAATGAAACAGGTGAAGATGTCGAAGAAGACGTAGAAGATGAGGGAGATACGGAAGAAGAGGAGGCCGAAGACAAAAAGGAAGAAGAAACAGAAGAGGATGTAGACGCGGAGGAAGAACAGGAAGAGGAGGATGAAGATAATGATGCTGAGGAAACAGAGGATAATGATGAAAAGGAGGTGAACTAGAATGGAGCTCGTCTACGCAGCGCTTCTGCTTCACGAGGCAGGCGAAGAAGTCAACGAAGACAACCTCGAAGGAGTGATGGACGGAGCAGGTATCGAGGTGGATTCCTCCCAGGTCAAGGCAACTGTCGCCGCCCTAGAGGATGTCAATCTCGAGGAAGCGATGGAACAGCCTGCTGCAGCGCCTGCAGCCGCTCCCGCCACTTCAGGCGGAGAGGAAGCGTCAGAAGAAGCTGCCGAGGAAGAATCCGCAGAGGAAGAAGCAGCGGATGAACAGGCAGACGAAGAAGCAGAAGAAGCTGCCGAGGAGGGTCTCGGACAGCTTTTCTAAAATCCGAGGTCTCCAGAGTCTCTTCTTTGGAGACCTCCACCTTTTTCCATATCACTTTCTCCGTGGAATAAATCAAATGAGTCTCTGGAAGCTTGAAAAGAAGGCATGTTTTTAAATCAGGGAATATCTATAGAGAGCAATGGTCGAACAGAGAAACCCTATACTTGTAGTCCTGTTTACCCTGATCACCCTAGGTGTCTATGGGATCTACTGGTTCTACATGACCAGCCAGGAGCTCATAGAGGAGACTGGACAGGATTCTAGCGCGGTCCTCTGGCTTATAGGCCTTCTTATCCCTCTTGTCAACTTCTTGGTGATCTGGAAGTATACTGCTGCGGTAGAGAACGCATCAGGAGAACACAGCGGTCCGCTGCTGTTCGTTCTCTGGGTAGTTTTCATGCCCGCCGCGCAGTACCTGGTCCAGTCCGATATCAACGCTCTGGGATGAACAGGGGAGAAAAGGTTTAACCGGATATAATTAAAGAGCTTTAGCTCTTAAATACTCTCAGATTCGGACGATGCCTTCCCTAGAAGATCTTAAAGAAGAGGTTCAGGAAGAAGCCAGCGATAACCCGGAGAAGTTCTTCGCTGTGGACGAGATAAAGAAAGAAGGGTTCTCCCGCAACACCTGTTCCAATTGTGGAATCAAGTTCTGGTCCCAGGATCCGGATAGAGAGGTCTGCGGAGAGCCGGACTGTTCGGGGGGCTACCAGTTCATCGGCGACTCTCCCGCAGAGAAGACTTTCGATGTTGTATCGGCGTGGGAGGAGTTCTCAGAATTCATCGAGGACCGTGGTTACGAAGCTATAGACCGTTACCCGGTTGCAGCAAGGTGGAGAGACGATACAGAGGTCGTGAGAGCGAGTATCTACGACTTCCAACCCTACGTTGTCTCGGGCGAGATAGATCCGCCAGCCAATCCTCTGGCTGTGCCGCAGTTCTGTTTCCGGAGCAACGATATCGACAACGTTGGGATCACGGGAAGGCACTACACCGGTTTCGTCATGGTCGGCCAGCATGCATTCACGGATCCTGAAGATTACGAGCAGTCGAAGTATTTCAGGGATATGCTGGACTGGATAGTTGAAGGCATGGGTATACCGAAAGGAGAGATAATCCTCCATGAAGACTCCTGGGGTGGCGGAGGGAATCTTGGAGCGTGCATGGAATTCTTCGTCGGCGGCCTTGAACTCTTCAACCAGGTATATATGTTCTACGAGATTGACGGATCTGAAAAGGGATACAGCGAGCTCGATACAAAAGTTCTGGACATGGGGATGGGTCTGAACCGTATCGTATGGATAACCCACGGTTCAGAGACATCGTACGAAGCTAACATGTGGGAAGTCGTGGAGAGGCTCTATGAACGTACCGGCGTGGAGCCGGACCGTGATATCTGGGAGAAGTTTCTCCCTTACTCAGGGCATCTCAACCTGGACGAGGTCGACGATATCGAGGAGACCTGGGATTTCATAGCGGACGAGATAAACGTTCCTGTGGATGAGATCAAGGATGAGGTCCTGCCCGCCGCCCATCTATACGCGATAGCCGATCATACGAGGACCCTTCTCCTAGCTCTTAACGATGGTCTTCTTCCCTCCAACAAGGGCGAGAGACATTCGCTAAGAGTCATGGCGCGGAGATGTTTCCAGTTCATAGAACAGCACGACTGGGATCTGGAACTGGAGGAGGTTCTTGACTGGCATGCCGAAGAGTTCGGTGAACTCTACCCTGAGATAAAGGAGAACATTGAAGATATCAAGGACATCGTCCGGTATGAAGAAGAGAAGTACCTGGAGATGAAGGAGGAGGCTAAAAGAATTATAGAGGACGTTGGAGATGTCAGTCAAGATGAACTTGTCGAACTGTACGATTCTAAAGGTATAACTCCTGAGATGCTCCATAGGCACGGAGTGGAAGTCGAGGTACCGTCCAATTTCTACCAGATGGTCGCCAAGAGGCACAGCGAGGAAGACAGGGTAGAGAAAAAAGAAGAGGAATACGATATCGAAGGTTTGGAGGAGACAGAGCCTCTCTATTACGAGGACGAGCACCTGCAGGAATTCGAGGCCGAGGTCGTCAAAGTTATGGATGGTTCCCTGGTTCTCGACAGGACCGCTTTCTACCCTACCGGGGGCGGACAGGAACACGACACAGGGATTATAGACGGTATAGAAGTCGTTGAGGTGGAGAAAGAGGACGGAGTTATAATCCACGATATAGAGCCTGAAGATGGACAGGACTTGCCTGGAGAAGGAGAGACAGTAGAGGGAGAGATAGACTGGGAGAGGAGAAGCAGACTTATGCACCACCACACCGCTACACACGTGATCAACGGTGCTGCGAGAGAGATCCTGGGGAACCATGTCTGGCAGGAGGGGGCCCACAAGTCCGAGGAGAAAGGCAGGCTGGATATCAGCCACTACGAGAAGCTGGACCAGGACGTCCTGGAAACAATCCAGAAAGAAGCTAATCGGGTAGTAGAGGAAGGACGGAACGTTGAGAAGAAGAGGATGGAAAGGACGAAGGCGGAGAAAGAGTACGGTTTCAGGCTTTACCAGGGTGGGGCGGTCCCAGGAAACAATCTCAGAGTGGTGGACATCGAGGACTGGGACGCCGAGGCCTGTGGAGGCACTCACGTGGATGGGACTGGCGAGATCGGCAAGATAATCGTCACCGGCTCGAAGAAAATTCAGGACGGGACTATCAGGATAGAGTACGTGGCTGGAGAGGCTGCAAAAGAGTACGAGGAGGAGAGAGAACTCGTGGAAGAACAGGTCAGCGAATACCTGGAAACGGAACGGCCATTAATAGATATCGCGGATATATTTTCGGTCGAGGTCGAACAGCTGCCGAGAGTGGTGGAGAGGTTCGTGGAAGAGTGGGAGGAGCGCAAGCAGGAGATATATAATCTGAAAGAAGAAGTTGGAGAAGGACCTTCATACGGGGAGAGACCTCGCGATCCAGAGGAACTTTTCGATGAATGGAAACAGATGGAGAAGGATATCTCGTCCCTCCAGGACGAGCTGGAGGAGAAGATCAAGGAGGATCTGAAGGAGGGTGAGGGATTCATGGAGAAATATATAGATACAGAAGACGTCGGGATGCTGATAAGGATAGCCAGAGACCTTGTGGACGAAGAACCGGAGAAATCTGTTCTCCTGGTCGGGAACAATGCTGCAGTGGCTGCCTCAGGAGATGATAGCGGTGTGAACGCCAGCGAGAAGGTGGGAGAAGTCGCGGATACTGTTCAGGGAGACGCGAGCTTTGCGAAAGGGTTCGAACTTCGTTAAGGTTTAAAGTCTACGGCCCGAGGTTCTCTTCACAATGATAGTAGGATTTTCCATCACCAGGATGGAGGCAGAGAAGGACGAGATGAAAGGCGGGGATACAAACGTCAACTACCGTTCCAGCCTGACGGAAGTGGAAGAAGCAACTGTTTCCTCTATAGAGGAGGACATCGCCAGGATCTCGTTCGAACTCGGTATCGAGTATCAACAGGACGATGAAGAAGTCGCTGAGATGCAGTTCGAGGGAAGAGTCCTGTGGCAGGGTGACGCCGGCGAGGTCATCGAGAACTGGGACGAGAACGAGGATATCGAAGAGGACGTCGCGGCCACGGTCACCAACCACGTCTACAGGAAATGCCTCACCCGCGCGGTAGGCATGGCAGACGCTCTCGAGCTTCCTTCGCCTGTACCCATGCCTCGAGTGAACCGGTGACAGGATGCTCAAGAAGTCAGGATTGGTCATTTTGATCGGAGTAATCCTGGCTTTATTTTTCCAGCACACTCTTCCAGAAAATACCGCCACAGTGGCCACACCGGAAGGAGATCTAGAAGTAGAGGTGGCTGAAAGCCCGGCAGAGCAACGGGAAGGGTTGATGAACCGTTCGGAAGTTCCACTAGACGGTCTTCTCTTCGTCTACGATCAACCCTCCGAACTCGTATTCTGGATGAAGGACACGTCCATACCTCTAGATATCGTTTTCCTGGACCGCAACTTTACGGTCCTCAACGTCGAGAGCGCGGATCCGGAAACCGGGGTTCCGCCTGAAGATCTGGAGAAATACCGTAGTTCGGGTCTTGCGCTCTACGCACTCGAGATCCCTCAAGGTAAAGCGAGGGAACTCGGTCTGGAACCGGGAGTAGAGACTGAGGTAGAGATAGACCAGGGACTGATATAAGACTGGGAACACAAATTTTCTGTATGAAAAAGATAGCTATCCTAGGGGCTGCAGGCAGAGACTACCACGACTTCCTAACTGTCTTCAGGGATGCCGAAGACGTGTATTTGAAAGCGTTCCTCCAGATAGAGGGACAGAATATAGGTGAGCTAGATGAATTCCCGGAGAGGACCTTTCCCTCCTCTCTCGCAGGTGAAAGATACCCTGAAGGAATTCCTATCTTACCTGAGACAGAGATGGAGAGGCTGGTGAAGGAAGAAGGACTGGACGAGATAGTCCTCTCCTACTCGGACGTATCTCACGAGGAAGTGATGCACCAGGCCTCCCGGGCATTATCCAACGGTTGCAGCTTCCGTCTTATCGGCCCTGATGAGATGATGCTGGAGAGCGAGAAACCTGTCATAGCTGTAGACGCTGTTAGGACAGGGACAGGTAAGTCCCAGGCCTCGCAGAAGATCGCCGATATACTGGATGAAGAAGGGAAAGACGTTGTCGTAGTACGTGAACCTATGCCTTACGGGGACCTTGAGGAACAGGCAGTCCAGAGGTTCGGGTCGGAAGAGGAGCTGGAAGAAGCTGGTGTAACCCTGGAAGAACGTGAAGAATACGAAAGGCACCTGGAGAGAGGCCATGTAGTATACGCAGGGGTGGACTACGAGGAGATCTTGAAACAGGTGGAAGAGGAAGCAGACGTTATCCTCTGGGAAGGAGGAAACAACGAATTACCGTTCTTCCGTCCTGACATTCACTTCGTACTGGTCGATCCTCACAGACCTGGAGACGAGGTTTCCTACCATCCAGGGGAGACCAACCTCAGAATCGCGGACTACGTCATCGTGAACAAGGAGAACACTGCAACAGACGATGATATCCAGACTGTGGTGGAGAACGTGGAGAGGGTGAACCCTGAAGCGGAGATAATCCACGCAGATTCCGTGGTTTCTGTAGAAAAACCTGAGGAACTGGAGGGGAAAAGTGCTCTTGTCGTGGAGGACGGACCTACTTTGACCCATGGCGGCACAAGTTACGGGGCAGGATACATCGCGGCCGAGAAATACAGTGCCTCCGAGATAGTGGATCCTGGAGAGAGCGCATCAGGTAGTCTCAGGGAGGTCCTGGACAGATATGATCTGGAGAAGGTCCTTCCCGCGATGGGATATAGTGAGAAACAGCGGGAGGAGCTGGAAGAGAGTATCAACCGTTCGGACTCTGACGTGGTTATCGCAGGTACCCCTGTCGACCTCAATAAGGTTGTCGATGTAGAAAAACCGGTTATACAGGCCCTTTACCGTATAGAAGGGGAACCTCCTCTCTCAAAAGTACTTGAAGATAATTCCAGCATCTTTAACCGGTAGATATGCGGTAGATTTATTGGTGCGGGGTATAACAGGTAGTTATGGGGCTCTTCACAAAGGAGATAGAGGACCTGAAAAGATTCGAAGAGATAGTGAAGATCCTTTCAGAGGAAGGTTTCGGGCTTGTCATCAACCGGCTTAATCTCGGCGATAAACTACCTCTCCATAAGAAAGCAAGATCTAAGAAGGACGATATCCCGCCGCCGGAGCGCGTCCGCAGGACCTTCGAGAAGCTCGGTCCTACCTTCATCAAGTTCGGACAGATACTGGCCCAGAGACCTGATATAGTACCAGAAGAGTACGTTGAGGAGCTGGAGAAGCTTGAAGACTCGGTTCCCGCATTCGAATCTGAAAAGGCCAGAGAGATCGTTGAGGAAGAGCTAGGACCAATAGACGAGGTTTTCGAATCCTTCGAGGACGAACCCCTGGCAGCAGCTTCCATCGCACAGGTGCACCGTGCCACGCTCCATAACGGGGACGATGTCGTGGTCAAGATAAGGAGGCCAGGGATAAAGGAACAGATCCGGAAGGACCTCGAGATCCTGGAATTCATGGCAAAAGAGGGCGAAAAACATGTATCGAAGCTGGATACTATTGACGCATATAAATCCGTCAAGGAGTTCTCAGAATGGACCAAGGACGAGTTGAACCTGAAGAAAGAGGGGAGGAACGCGACTATACTGAAGAACAACCTCTCAGAAGAGGAACGGGTTAAGATCCCTGACATCTACACCGACCTTACCACGGAAAAAATTCTAGTGATGGAGTACGTTGACGGGGTCAAATGCGACGATAAGGAAGCCCTGGAAGAACTCGAAATCGAATCCGAAGAGGTTGCAAGGACGGCGGTACGTGCCGGTCTCAAGCAAACTGTCAGGGACGGATTCTTCCACGCCGACCCTCATCCATCCAACTTCTTCATCTCCGAGGAAGGCAAGATAATCTACCTCGATTTCGGTATGATAGGGAAACTCAGCATGACGACACGTAGGAACCTCGGTCTCCTGCTCCTCCACGCTTCTAACGAGGAGGTAGAGGCCGCCATGGACGTAGTCAAAAGGATGGCGAAAGTGGAAGAAGATGCAGATCTCCAGGGCCTGAAGAACGACATAGAAGAGAGTATCTTGATGATACGGAACTCTACTCTGGAGGAACAGAGTATAACCAAGGCGCTATTCGATATCACGAAGAAAGCCGCCGAGAGAGGTGTTCACATGCCCTCGTCTCTCGTGATACTCGGGAAAAGCATGCTCACGGTTGAGGGGATCGGTCTGACCATCTACCCCGAGTTCGAGATGACAGACGAGTTCGAGAAGATCACAGAAAGGCTTCTATGGGAGATGAACTCTCCGAAGAAACTTTTCAAGACATTCATGATAGACCTCGTACAGAACCGGGACCTCGTCGCCAGGATGCCCAGCCAGGTCAACAAGGCTCTAGATAGTTCCGGAAAAGGTGGAGAAACGACTGTGGAGGTGGAAACCGGTCCGGACCGTATGACCATCCTTGCAGCAGTACTGATCCTGACCTCATCGTTCTTCCTTTTACAGTCTCTCCCACAGGAACAGATGCTCCTGGTAGGCGCCCTGGAGATAATCCTCGCAGCCTATATACTTCTAAGGTAAACGTTTATCAACGAGTTCACACAACCCTTGAATATGGATCTAGAAGAGCAATCTGTCATCGTGACCGGCGGTTCATCAGGTATAGGTAAGGCGATGGCCGAAAGGTTCATCGAAGAAGGAGCTGATGTCGTCATAGGAGATATAGATGTGGAAAGCGGTCAGGAGGTGGCGGAAGAGATCGGTGCCGAGTTCGTCGAGTGCGATGTCTCGGATTACGAACAGGTCGAGAACCTGGTTGAGAAGGCTGTAGAAGAGAACGGGAAGCTGGACTGCATGGTTAATAACGCCGGTATCGGTTCTGTCAAGAATATCGAGGAGATGGAGATCGAGGACTATCACAGTACGATCTCGGTCGATCTGGACGGGGTCATGTACGGGTGCAAGGCAGCGACCCCGCACCTCAAGGAGACCGAAGGCTGCATCATAAATATCGCCTCTATCTACGGTCTCGTAGGGGACATCGGCTCGACCGCCTATAATGCTGCGAAAGGAGGCGTTGTGAACCTGACACGTTCCGTGGCCGATGACCTAGCCCAGTACAATATACGGGTTAACTCTATCTGTCCCGGTTTCGTCGACACACCAATGACAGATGAAGCCCTGAAAGACGGAGACTTCAAGGATCACGTCCTCAATAACACGCCTCTAGGACGCGTGGCGCAGCCTGAGGAGATAGCAGGAGTCGCTGTTTTCCTGGCTTCAGAAGAGGCCTCGTATATAACCGGAGTCAACCTCCCTGTAGATGGCGGCTGGACATCGCACTAAGATTCTTCAATCTCAGTTCCTCATACCTTTGCAGGTGGTAATATGGATAGAAAAGATCCTTTCGAACAGATGAGGAGGACTATGGAACAGGTGTTCAGGAGCCTACAGGATCTGGAAACCGAACTCCCGGAGACCAGAACATCCGTGGTGCCGGTCGACATCAAGGAATCAGACGGACAGATCACAGTCACTGCGGACCTCCCAGGCCTCGAAAGTGACCGGATACAGGTCGAGGCATCTGAGGACTCGGTGGAGATCCACGCCGAACATGAAGAAGAGATGGAAGAGGAACAGAAGGACTTCTACAGGCGGGAGAGGAACTCAAGGACCTTCCACAGGGCTGTCTCGCTCCCGGCACCGGTGGATCCGGAAACTGCAGAGGCAGAGTACGAGAACGGAGTTCTTACAGTAGACCTGGAGAAAAGTGAAAAGTCTGGTAAGAAGAGGGTCGAGGTGGAGTGAGTCACTCCCCCACCAGTCTCTCTCCTTCCCTTCTTATCTCTCGTTCCACGAACTTCTCCGTGATATCGATGTTGCTCTCCACGTGATCCGTGATATCCAAAACCTCTATCTCTCCTCCTGCAAGGCCTAGGAACGGGATGGCCATGTCAGACATCGGGCGGTCCAGCGGCGCATCGCTCTCCAGAGATTCGAGAATCTCCTCGGCAGCTTCTCTACCGACTTTCTCCGCCCTCTTTCCTTTCTCCCCGATCGAATCTCCACCCATAAGCGTCTCGCCATCATCCGACCACAGAACTATGGAGGAACCTGGAGATTTGGATTCCACGTACCTAGTCTCTATATCCAGTTCGAGCGAAGGGTCGTGATCCGATAGAACTCTCCTGGCCTCCTTCCTCTGCCGTTCTGCGACCTCAGAGTCCTGGAGGTGTTGCGACGCGACAGAGATACCTCTCACAGTCTCCGTTTTCCCCGACTCCTGAATCTCCAGGGGCCTTAGATCCGAACCCGAGAACTCTGCTCCTACAAGTGCACCGCCTTCCGGGTAGAAGCCGTGCCTCATGATCCGGGTCGAAGCATTGATTCCGAACCTATCCATCAAGGGGAACGCGACCTTCTCCAGGTAATGTACAGGGGGAGCCCACTTTCCAGCTGTCGCACCGCCGTCCACTTTAACGGTAAAAACATCTTCGGAAGCTGTTGAAGCTATCCAGAGAGGCTGTAAAAGGAGTCCTATAGAACCCGCTGTCGGTATTTTCACCCTCACCTCTCCTGACAACTCCCCGCCGGGAGAGAAGTAGAGTTCTCCTGAACCGAGCTCATCGCCCTCCACTTCTGCACCCGAAAGGTCTGATGAAGCTCTTACAGCAGCAAGGTGCTGGTGTTTAAGTCCGGTATCCGGCCTTTCTGAACGGACGTTCTCGAGCCTGAATGGATTACCTGTGGCGATAGAAAGGCCAAGAGAAAGTCTGACTATCGAACCTCCCCCGATAGAACCGTCGATCTCCAGCATCTACTCCACCTGACGGAACTCCGGCTGTCCGACCACTTCCAGGATCCTCTCCGGGTCAGATAGCTCGGAAGGTTCCATCGGTGTCACGATCTTGGACACCAGACCGTGGAGCGAGCCCGGAAGCCTCATCAGATCTTTCTCTCCCGCGGTTATCGCGGGGTCTATAGGGAACTCTTTCGCGACCTTCCCTGCAAGCTCTCTGCGGTCCTCCCTGTCCATCCTGAATGCTTCCATGTCCTCCACGTGGATGTGGAACCCTCTCCCCGAGTATACCAGCTGAAGATCGGAGAAGTGGTTCTTGAGGAATGAGAACAGCTGCCGGGTCTCTTCCGCTACCTCCCCGAAACATTCATCACAGAAAACATACTCTTCGGCTGTCCCTTCCAGATATTTCTTCTTCCTCTCGCAGTTCTTGCATTCGACGTTCTCCGGGTCGAGATCGAAAACCAGCTCCTTTTCCGGGTTCGTCTCTATCCTGTCCTCCTTCTCTATCGTGGTGGCGTAGTACAGGTCCTCGGGAGCGTAGTCCACGATCTTCGATTTCAGGTCGTCCAGGTCCTCGAACTCGTTTATACGGACCAGCTTCCCCTTGTATTGCTTGAAACGGGGCCTGTAACGGGTGCTGTCGCTACCGACATCCACTACTGGGACGAACCGGTCCCAGCGGTCCAATTTATCCTCTATAAACTCTCGAGGGAAGGATTTACGGTAAAATTCTTCTCTTTCTTCTACAGACGAGGGCCGTAGGTCAGCAGGGAAATCGAACTTCATTCCAAAGACGTTTTAATCGGTACTCCTAAATCCTTTATGGTCATGGGTATCAGGGAATCGGTCCGGGATGCGGTTTTCTCCATCAGAGATATCAGCGAGAAGGCCGGTAGGATGGACGATACAGTAAGGCTCGACATCGGCCAGCCGGACTTCGAAACGCCTTCAGAGGTCAAAAAAGCCGCTTCTGAGGCTATCCGTGAGGATCACATAACTTACACTTCTCTCTGGGGGATCCCGGAGCTCAGGAAAGAAGCTGCGGATTACGAATCCTGGAAGACGGAAATGGGGGAGAAGAACATCATGGTAACCACTGGAGGTATAGGAGCGCTCCACTGTATCCTGACAGGGTTCCTGGAACCGGGCGAGAATGTGGTCATGAACGACCCAGCCTGGATGCCCTACTCCCTGATTTCCAGGGTCTCTCCTGGAACGTTCGGACAGGTCCCTTACTTCGATGAGGACGGAGAGGTCCGGGCCTCTGCTATAAGAGATTCTATCGGTGAAGACACAGAACTACTGCTGCTCAACTCGCCCGAGAACCCTACAGGGAGAGTCTACACCGAGGAGCAGGTCAAAACCCTGGGAGAACTGGCTGAAGAAGAGGGCCTCTGGATAGTATCGGACGAGGTGTACGACCACCTGCTTTATGGGGATGCGGAACACGTTTCTGCCGCCGAACACTTTCCTGACCGGACGCTGATCGTAAATTCCATGTCGAAGAACTTCGCTATGACCGGGTGGAGGATCGGATGGGTGGCATCGAGGGACGAGGAGATGATACACGAGCTCGGGAAGGTGAACCGGGCATCGACCGCCTGCCCCAACTATATCGGTCAGAAGGCGGCTCTAACCGCTCTGAAAGAATCTCAGGATTACGTGAACGATATGAGAGAGGAGTTCGAGGATAGGCAGGAACTGGTGCTCCAGCACGTGGAAGATCTGGGATGGGATTCAGTGAACCCGGAAGGAGCCATCTATGCATTCCCTGATGTGGAGCAGGATTCATGGGAGTTCGCTCATTCGCTCCTGGAAAACGAGGGAGTTGCAGTGGTCCCGGGTTCAGCGGCCGGTGGGTCGGGCGACACGAACGTCAGGATATGCTTCGGTTCCGCAACTCAGGAGGATATAGAGGAAGGTTTCCAAAGGATCAAACGTTTCGTCGGCTGATAAAAGGAATAAAAGGTTTCACGGCTATTCTGCGGGTGGAGACGTCTCTAATGGACTTGAAAGAACGTAAGGAACTGACTCTCAGGAACAGTGCAGAGATTGTCGAAGAGGGGGAACTGGATGAGATACTGAGAGAGAAGGACGAGCCGCGTTGCTACGTTGGATACGAGACCTCGGGGCCTGTACATCTCGGCCACTGGATCTCCGTAAGAAAGCTCCTGGACCTGCAGAAAGCTGGTTTCCAGCCAGTAGTCCTCTGGGCTGATCTCCATACTTTCCTGAACCGGAAAGGGGAAGAGGACTGGATAGAGTCGATGATCCAGTACTGGCAGGCCACGTTCGAAGCTCTCGGGCTCGAGGCAGAATACGTCCACGGAAGAGACTTCGAGGAGGAGACCCTTTACTTCCACGACATCCTCCGTATGGCGAAGGAGATCACAATAAACAGGGGAACTAGAGCTATGAGCGAGGTCGCCCGGGACGAGGAGAATCCGTACATCTCCCAGATAATATATCCGTTGATGCAGGCCCTGGACATCGAACACCTTGACCTGGATCTTGCGGTCGCAGGTATAGATCAGCGGAAGATCCACATGCTGGCCCGTGATAAGCTTCCGAAGCTCGGATACGATAAACCCACCTGTCTCCACTGGCCGATGCTCGCATCTCTCAGTGGAAGCGGTGAGAAGATGAGTTCCTCCAAGAAGAAGACCATGTTCCCGCTCCACGCCGATCCTTCCCACATCCGGGAAGTCGTACAGGAGGCCTACTGTCCTTCAGGCCAAGTGGAAGATAACCCTGTGCTCCAGATAGCGAAGTTCTTCGTTTTCGGGGGAGACCGGGATCTGGAAGTCCAGAGAGACGAAGAGTACGGTGGAGACCTTCTCTACAGTGAATACGGAGAACTGGAAGAAGACTTTTCTTCCCAGGAACTCCATCCTCAGGACCTTAAGGATGCGGTGGCAGAGGAGATAGTGGACCGTCTCTCAGGAGTAAGAGAGAGGTTCAAGGAGGAGCCAGAACTTCTTCAACCTCTGGAAGAGATCGGCCACGAGAAACCGGACTACATCTGAGCTATCTCCTGCCCCTCTACGAATACCAGCCCGTTCTCATTCGCGTAATTCTCCGCCTCTCTTTTTTGAAGGGCTCTACCTGTATCATCATCAATCATCTCGGATACGACCGCAGCAGGTTTCAGACCAGCCTCCTTCATCAGATTCACCGCAAGTTCCGTATGCCCACATCTCTGGTCCAGTAGTTCCTCCGCAGCCAGAAGTATCGGTACGTGACCTGGCGACCGGAACTCTTCACGGAACGAAAGCGACGGGGTTTCCAGAGCTTCAGCCAGTTCCCTGATAGTGGTTGCGCGGTCCCTGTCAGTTACTCCTGTACGTGTAGATCGGTGGTTGACCGGGAGGGAGAAGGAGGAACGGTCATCGTATTCTGGAGAACCGCCGAAATCCAGTTTCTCCTCCAGGAGGGGGATTTCGAACCTTTCTCCCGCTTCCCAGGGCATCGCGACACATATAAGGCCGCCGGCCTCGTTCCTCAGGAACCTGACGTCTCTCCATCCTATATTTCCTGCAGGTATGATAACATCTGTCTCCTCTTCTCTACCGTCCGAATCGTATACCAGGACGGGTCCGCCTTCCTGGAGCGATCTCAGCGCCTCTTCTACGCCCATGTTCCTCCCAAAGAAGGCCTCACGTATTTAAATCTGGTTAACCAAACGATTGCTGTTCCAATGAAGGGTGGACGTTTTTCCGCTCGGAACCGTTAACTACCTTCTTCCGTCCAGCTGTTGCTTTAGAACTCTCAAGGTGAATCGAAATGCTTGACATCCAGATGTTCCGCAAAGAACCAGATAAAATCAAAGAATCGGAGAAACGCCGTGATAAAGATCCTGGAAGGATCGACAGGGTCAGGGAGCTCGACCAGGAGTGGCGCTCCACCCGTCAAGAGCTGGACGATTTACGGCAGAGAAAGAACGAGCTCACCGATCAGATCCAGGATCTGAAGAAAGATGGTGAAGATGCTTCTGGGGAGATAGAAGAAGCGGACCAGATGGATGAGAAGATAGAAGAACTTGAAGAGAAGGAGAAAGAACTCCTGGAAGAACGGGACGAGGTCCGCTTCAAGGTCGGTAACATCATGCACGACTCCGTTCCGAAAGGTGATGACGAGAACGAGAATGTCCCTATAAAGCACTGGGAGCCTGAGGACGGGAAGAAGGAGGACGGAGAGCTAGGTGCAGACGTGATGGAGGAACTCGACCTGATAGAGACAGAGAAGGCTGTCGAAGTTGCTGGAGACAGGGCCTACTACCTGAAAGGTGACCTGCTCGACCTGAACCTGGCTCTCATCCGGTACGGAATCGACAAGATGAGGGGCAAAGGGTACACTCCGATGCAGACACCTTACATACTGAACCGGGAACCGATGGAAGCGGCCGCGGAACTGGAAGACTTCCACGACCAGCTATACAAGCTGGACAGGCACGACCGGTACCTGATAGCGACCTCGGAGCAGACCCTCGCCGCCCTTAAGTACGATGAGATTATCGAGGAAGACGAGCTACCGATAAAGCTCTCAGGTTTCTCCACAAATTTCCGCAGGGAGGCGGGAAAGCACGGCAAACAGACGAGAGGGATCTGGAGAGTCCACCAGTTCGATAAGGTGGAGCAGTTCATCTTCTCCGACCCAGAGAACTCGTGGGAACTCCACGAGGAACTTTTACAGAACTCGGAAGAGGTAATGCAGGACCTTGAGCTTCCCTACCGCGTGGTGAACGTGTGCACCGGCGATCTCGGAGACACCGCATCAAAGAAGTACGATGTCGAGGTCTGGAGGCCTCCTCTCGGGGATTACGGGGAAGTAGTATCTTGCTCCAACTGTACGGCATACCAGGCAGAGAAGCTAGATGCGAGGGTCAGGAGACCTGGAGAGGATAACGAGACCGTTCACACGCTGAACGCGACCGCACTCTCAACTTCCCGGTTAATGACCGCTATCATGGAGAACAACCAGACAGAGGATGGAACGGTGAAAATCCCGGAAGTCCTGCAGGAATACATGGGCGGTAAGGAGTATCTCGGCGATTCCTGATATCTCAGAGAGTTTTATAAGCCGGGAAACGGAAATCCGGGATATGGAAAAGAACCCCAGTTACCTCGGATTCCTGGGATTCGCAGGATTCCTCGGTTTCCTTGAACCTCGGCTATACTACCTTTTCTTCCTGTTTTTCCTGTTCTTCCTGGACTTCGTTCCGGGAGTAGGAGAGGAATAGAGAAGAGGTCTTCCAGTTCTCCGTTTATTTAAATAGATGTACCTAAGAGGTTTGAATCATGACTACCTTGATGGTGGCTGAGAAGCCGAAAGTAGCACAGAGACTTGCAGACGCGCTCGGAGACTACGAAGTGGAGGAAAACAGAGGGGTGAAGAACTACCGGCTGGACACCGAACAGGGAGAGGTGGTTATCGCGCCCTCCGTGGGCCACATTTTCTCACTCGAGCAGTCGGACGGG
Organism: Candidatus Nanohalarchaeota archaeon QJJ-7; assembly: GCA_022865215.1. Lineage (GTDB taxonomy): Archaea > Nanohalarchaeota > Nanosalinia > Nanosalinales > Nanohalalkaliarchaeaceae > JALIDP01. Next base: position 18,615 of record JALIDP010000002.1, read on the forward strand.
GAATGGACGTATCCGGTTTTCGATGTAGAGTGGGTGCCTTCCTTCGAATCAGAAGACGGGAACAGCTACATGAAGAAGTATTTCAACAACCTGAAGGACCAGGGTGAAGACGCGGACGATTACATCAATGCGTGCGACTTCGACCTGGAAGGCTCCGTTATAGGAGAACGCGCCATAACTCTCGCCTGTAACGGTTCGAGGAGCAGGACAAAGAGGATGAAGTTCTCGACACTGACAACTTCCGATCTACAGGAAGCGTTCGATGACCTGGAAGAGTTCGATACAGGGCAGACCGAAGCAGGACTGACACGGCACCTGCTAGACTGGTACTACGGTATCAATATCTCGCGGGCACTGATGCTCGCAGTGCAATCGCAGGACCGGTTCCAGAAACTTTCCACCGGGCGGGTGCAGGGCCCGACACTGAAGGTCCTGGCAGACCGTGAACGGGAGATCCAGGCGTTCGATCCCGATCCCTACTGGGAGGTCGTCCTGAGGGGAGGGGGCCTGGAGGCGAAGCACGAGGAGGACCGTTTCTGGGAGGAGGAAGAGGCTGAAGAAGTGCTCTCAACCTGCAAAGGGGAAAAAGCGGTCGTCGCCTCTCTGGACAGGAACCGTTACAAGCATAATCCTCCGGTACCTTTCAACCTGACCGGACTGCAGAAGGAGGCGCAGTCCCAGTTCGGTATCTCTCCTGCCAGGACCCAGGAGATCGCACAGTCGCTCTACGAGGACTCGCTCATCTCGTACCCGAGGACCGAGTCACAGAAGCTACCTCCCAAGATAGGTTATAAACAGATCCTGAACAAGCTGAAGAAGCAGGACGATTACGAGGATAAAGCAGGTACTGTTCTAGACAAGAACGACCTCTACACACGACAGGGAGGGGGTGAAGACCCTGCCCACCCGGCAATCCACCCGACAGGGATTGGTCCGAACAGCCTCAGCGATGACGAGGAGAACGTGTACGACCTCATCGTAAAGAGGTTCTTCGCCGTTTTCGGGGACGCCGCAGTAAGAGAAACACTGAACGTCTCTCTCGACATTAATTCGGAGATCTTCAAGGCGAAAGGGAAACGGACCATCGAGCGCAACTGGTTCTCGCTCTATGAACCTTACGTGAACGTGGAGACCATAGACCTTCCCGATCTGGATGAAGGTCAAGAGCTGTCGGTGGATGAACTGGAGAAGCTGGACAAGGAGACACAGCCACCGAACCGTTATTCACAGGCAGGGATAGTTTCGGAACTGGAGAAGCGGAACCTTGGAACGAAGGCGACGCGTTCCCAGACCGTCGACAGGTTGTACGACCGGGGCTACATAGATGGCGCACCGATAGAAGTTACTGATATAGGTCTTACAGTGGTGAAGGCACTTGAGGAATATTCCCCCGATATCGTCTCCGAGGAGTTAACCCGTCAGTTCGAGGAGAAGATGCAAGATATCCGAGAGGAAGAGATGGAACGCGAGGAAGTGTTACAGGAGGCGAGAGATACCCTCAGTGAGATACTTGAAGGGTTCCAGGAGAAGGAAGACGAGATCGGGGAGGAGCTGGTCGACGCTATCGATGTCCAGAGGAAGAAGGAGCGAGAGCTCGGGCCGTGCGACCAGTGCGAGGACGGGACTCTCCGGATCATAAAGAAGAACGGCAAGTTCGTGGGTTGTTCCAACTATCCAGATTGTGAGAATACCTACCCGCTGACAAACGGAAAGATAGAATCTACCGGAGAAGTCTGCGACACCTGCCACACACCTATCGTGAAGGTCATAAGAAAAGGTAGAAGGCCTTTCGAGATGTGCCTCGACCCGGACTGCCCGACGAAGGACGACTGGGACTAGAATTTTCCTGTATCCCGGCACATATTTTTATCACAGGAAATCTCTTGAAACGTATGGCGTGGCAGAGCAGTTCGAAACCTGACCGGAAGGATGAAGAGGACAAGAACTACCTATACCTCGTTCTATTCGGGTTTTTCGGGCTTCTGATGGAGGCGGTGGGATTCTGGCTCCTCTTTTCCTGGTTCACAACCGCGTCAGGGAACTTCTCAGATCCATCCCTGATACTGGGAGCTATACTCTCCATCGTAGGTTTCGTGGTTCTGACACGGTGGCTGTCCTCTGTCATCAAGACGTTACTCAGATAGAGAATCAGAAAACACGCATCCCGTCTCTATCCGGCTCTTCGGACGCCAGGGACTCTTCAGTGATGTAGAATTCTGCCTCGATACCTTCTGGACGGGAACGATGCTTCTCGATCCTCGCCTTCCTCCGACTTTCACCTATCTTCTCCAGTTCCAGCAGCGTCTTCGACCAGTACGCCGGGATGTCGCGTCCCACGAGAAAGTTCTCATCGTCCTCCGAATCGAAACGGGAGTAGACCTGGTTCGTGACCAGTACCGGGATGTCCTCTCCACGGGCGATTGAGGAGAGAACGGAGAACTGCTTCGAGAGCTCGGTGTTCGTCTCCTGGGGATCGCTGCCGTTCAGGTTCAGACGATAGAGGGATACCAGGGAATCGATCACAATCATCTCTATGTCCTCCTCTTCTACCAGTTCCGGGAGTTCACTGAAAACTTGCTCCTGTTCCTCGAAACTGGTCGGATCTTGCAACAGAACTCTCTCCAGGGCCTCCTCGTCATCGTGCATCTGTAAAAACCGTTCAGAGGAGAAGCCTCCTTCAGTGTCAACGAACACGGTCTTACCGTCACGGTTCTGGAGGGCCGAGACAACGGCCTGGATGCAGAAGTTGGTCTTGCCTGAACCAGCTCCCCCGTAGACGTTGGTTATGATCCCGTGTTCGATGCCGCCGTCCAGCAGCTCATCAAGCGATTCACAGCCTGTAGAGAGCTTTTTTGGACGTTCCATGGATAATTAATTCTACTGCAATGCTTATATGGGTGGAGTTTCGTGTACATACATAAAAATATTGGGTTCGCTCGTAAGGGTATGCCTGTGGAGGCCGCGGTTGTAACTTACAAGGCGCGGCTCGAGAGGTTCGAATCCCGGTCGGAACGGAACAAGTTCTACCGGGGTCTACACGGTTACAGGCGGAAGGTCCGGCGCAATGACAAGGTTTACGAGTACGAGAAGCCCGGCCTGCTCGGGGAGACCGAGCATATCAAGGTGGCAGACTCTGCGTTCATCATAGAACGGGAGCACCTTGAAAAGTTTCGGAACTACTTCGATGAGTGGAGCGGAAAGGTCGAGAGCCGGATATACCTGATAACGCTCGACGACAATGAGATGATAGAAGATGGTTGCTAACAACGAACAAGGAGAAGGCAACGGAAGCGTGAAGCTGAAGGTCGGAGAGATACCACCGAACGCGCAGGAGGATATCGGCTCCGGTATCGTGAGGATCGACTCCAACGTGATGGAGGAACTCGAGATCCGGGAGGGAGATGCTGTAAGGATAGAAGGAGACCGGGAGACCGTTGCCCGCGCCGCCAGGAGTTACCCTGCGGATGTAGGTCTCGGGATCGTGCGAATGGACGGATACCTCCGGAAGAACGCGGGAACCTCTCTGCGGGAGACAGTGGAGGTCGAGAAGGCAGATCTGGAGGAGGCTGAGAAAGTTGTTCTGGCGCCTGCAGAGGAGGGAGTCACTATACAGGTATCTTCCCCATCCATATTCAAGAGGACACTGACCGACAGGGCGGTGACGAGCGGAGATCTACTCGTGCCCTCTTCCGGGAGGGAGCGGAGGAGGAGCTTCTTCGAGGACGTGTTCGATATCGATGACTTCTTCGACTTCACGTTCGGCGAGACGAAGCTGATGGTGGTCTCCACAAACCCTGAGGGACCGGTGACCATAACCGAGGACACAGAGATAGAGGTCAAGCCTCAGGCGGTAGAGACTGCTGAGCAGATGGGTCCGAGAGTTCCTGAAGTGACCTATGAGGACATCGGAGGACTGGAGGACGAGATCCAGAAGGTCCGGGAGATGATCGAACTCCCCCTTAAACACCCTGAGGTGTTCCAGCAGCTGGGTATCGAGGCTCCTTCAGGAGTTCTTCTCCAGGGACCTCCAGGCACAGGTAAAACACTGCTCGCCAAGGCGGTCGCGAACGAGGCCGATGCGTGGTTCACGAGTATAAACGGCCCTGAGGTTATGTCAAAGTTCTACGGGGAGTCCGAGAAACAGCTGAGAGAGATATTCGAGGAGGCGCAGGAGAACTCCCCCGGCATAATATTCATAGACGAACTGGACGCTCTGGCTCCTAAGAGGGGTGAAGCCAGGGGAGAAGTGGAGCAGCGGGTAGTGGCACAGCTGCTTTCCCTCATGGACGGTCTTGAGGCACGCGAGGATGTAATAGTCATAGCTGCTACCAACAGGCCGGAAGACATAGACGAAGCACTGAGACGGCCTGGAAGACTGGACAGGGAGATAGAGATAGGTGTGCCGGACCGGAACGGCAGGAAGGAGATCCTACAGATCCATACGCGGAACATGCCTATGGAGGAGAAAGTGGACCTAGATGAACTGGCCGACCAGACTCATGGGTACGTAGGAGCGGATATAGAGGCACTAGCTAAGGAGGCTGCTATGTCCACGCTGAGACGAGTCCTTCCTGAGATAGAGCTGGATGAGAGCGAGATAGATGAGGATGTTCTCGACAAGCTCGTGGTCGGATCTGAGGACTTCACCACAGCGATGAGGCTCGTGGAACCCTCGGCCATGAGAGAGGTTATGGTGGAGATCCCACAGGTTACCTGGAAGGACGTGGGCGGTCTTGAAGAGGTCGAGGAAAGGCTCCAGGAGATGATAGAATGGCCTCTCGACAAACCTGAGAAGTTCGACGACATGGGTATAGAAGTCCCTACAGGTCTCCTGCTCTACGGTCTACCAGGTACAGGGAAGACCCTGCTCGCGAAAGCAGTAGCGAACGAGTCAGACGCCAATTTCATATCCATAAAAGGTCCTGAACTGTTCTCGAAGTGGGTCGGGGAATCGGAGAAAGCTGTCCGGGAGGTGTTCTCCAAGGCCAGACAGGTCGCGCCTACAGTCGTATTCATAGACGAGATAGACGCTATAGCACAGAGGAGAGGCATCAATACAGGCTCAGGAGTAGACGACCGCGTCCTGAACCAGCTCCTGTCCGAGATAGACGGTGTGGAAGATATGAGCGGGGTGGTGGTCATCGGTGCGACCAACCGGCCCGATATCCTCGACCCAGCTATCCTCCGCCCAGGAAGGCTTGACAGGCACCTCCACATACCTCACCCTGACAGAGAGACACGGAAGGAGATATTCGAGGTCCATACACGCGAAATGCCTCTAGAAGACATCGACCTTGACGAACTGGTCGACCAGACCGAAGGATATGTCGGGGCTGATATAGAGAACGTCTGCAGGGAGGCAGGGATGAACGCTATAAGAGAAGGAAAGGAATCTGTCGATATGGAAGATTTCGAAGAGGCACTGGGAGACGCCACACCTACTGCAACAGAGGACGACATCGACGAGTTCGAGGACAAGGTGGAGGTCATGGAGGCAGAAGACACTGCTCAGGAGACGACAGCCGATTACTTCGGATAATCACCTGGTCGTTACTGTAGGATCTTCTCCGACTATAACAGTATGCTCTTTCTGCGATACCAGCCCTTCGCCTGCCTCTCGCAGGATATCGTAGGAATGAAGGTTTCCTGACCTGACAAGGTTGCTCATCGCAGTCTTCAGACGGGCTGCGGGAACGCTCTCTATCCAGCGTGAGGTGAAAGGAAGGCCTCTGAACCGGTTCTTCACCTCTCCAAGTATCTTCCGGCCGGTCCTGCCTCTCGCGTTCTCGTTATCCAGGCGATAGATGTTTCCTGGACCTCCGTCCTTCACCTTTCCCTTCCCATCAGTAGCGAAGGGCTCTATAGCGACCGCTTCCCCTTCCTCCAGGGTCTTCCCGGAGCCGGTATCTATGTTAGGGATCGTCTTACCGGTGTGCTGCTCGTAGTGGCCGAGACCGTGGCCGCTGAGGTTCCTGACCGGACTGAAACCGTACGAATCGATAGCCTCCTGTATCGCTGCACCTATATCACCCAGCGACACTCCAGGTTCTATAATATCCAGGGCAGCATCCAGAGCATCTTCAGAAGCTTCCACCAGCTCCTGGTTCTCTCCTGAAGGGTCGACGGTCACTGCTGTATCGCCTATATACCCGTCCACGTGCGCTCCTACATCTATGTTCAGGAGGTCTTCTTCCTCGATCACCGTATCGTCAGATCTTGAAGGAGTGTAGTGCGCAGCATGATCGTTCAGTGAAAGGTTGACAGGGAAAGCCGGTTCTGCTCCCTCTTCTCTTATGAACTCCTCTGCCTTTTCCGCTATATTCACAAGCTCGGTTCCAGGGGACGCGATCTCGACAGCTAGCTCTCGGGCCTCTCTTGCTATCCTCCCTGCTTCCACGTACTTGTCTCGAGTATCATCATCCATCTCAGTACACCGCCTCTATTATCCTTTCCTCCAGATCTTCAAATCCCTTGAGGTAAGATCTCCTCTCTTCCCTCAGCTCCTCAACCTTTTCTTTATACCCCCCGACGTTCTCTTCTGGCCGGAACCTTGAGATATCAACCCCCGGCACTTCTTTGGGGAACTCCAGCCCCTCCTCTAACTCTTCCCAATCTATCTCCTCGGAGACGATCGCTCTCAGTATCTTTACTGTCTCCTCCACACCTATCTCCTCACCCCCGACATCGCCAGTGTTCAGGAGGTAACATGTCGCATCGACTGACTCCACCAGTTCCAGGAACCGGTTTCCTTCCTCCCCTCGAGAACCTATGATGAACGGGTTGGTACCCACGACACGGACCGCCTCTCCAGCCTCTTCCTCAGAGGCAGCACTCGTCTTCACCGATTCACCGAGCATAAAGGCTGCAGCCCCCTGTTCCGAACTAAGTCGGGCTACAGGAGGTAAGAGAGAGTTCCGGGTTATGAAAAATATCTGGTCCACCCTTTCCAGGGTTATCTCTTCGGATGCACTGTGGAGATCGCTCCTCTGTACCACTGATCTGCCGTTCCTCGTCAGGCCATCATCAAAGAAGTCCACTGTTCCGTCTTCCTCCACTCGAACATTCTCCAGCACCGACTTCGGCTGGGTCGCGGCATGGTAAAGCTCTGGCTGTTCTTCCTCTTCCAGTCCGTACGTCTTTATGAACAGTCCTTTCCCTTCACTGCCGATCGCAGAACCCTCAGGATGGAGTGAGAGGACGTCGTCCTGGACCATCTCAGCCTCCTCTTGGCCTTCAAGCCACATACCGTGAGAGGTCAACGTGGTCTTCCCGGTGCCGCTGAGCCCGAGGAAGAGTTGTCCTACCGTATCCATGCCTTCTCCAGTTTCCACCGTAACACGTTTACTTCCTGCGTGCAGTCCGATACCTCCTCTCTCCTTCTCTCTATACATGAAAAGCCGGAGGAAAGATTTCTTTGCCTCTCCCGAGTAGTCTGAGCCGAGAACGTAAGTGACACCGTCTCCAGGGAAGACCCGGACCATATCCCGCCTCCAGTCCGGGAGCTGAACGGTAACGAAGTCCGGTTCTCCTGAAGCTGGTTCCAGGAGCTGGGACCACGCCAGAGCTATCCTCGCCTGTTCTTTCGGGACGTAGTATCGACAGGTGTAGCTGTGGTCGCCGTCACCGACCTCCCGGTCCAGACAGACCATCTCACGGTCCTCCAGTGATTCCCGGACCTCTCGTAACTCTTCCAGGTCATCGAACGAATGATCAACGTTGTTCTTCGTCTTGTCTGCTATCCGGGAACGTACATCTGTAACGTAAGAGGGGCTGCCGTACTCGGTAGTAGTCTCCAGATGTCGGGAGAGGGATCTCATCCTCTCGAATGAGGGGTTGTAGATAATTTTCTCCTCTTCAGGACTGGGAAAATCGTGGTCCATGGTAGAACCCTGGACTGCAGGAATAAAGATATAACCCTCTCTCAGGAGAAATCTCCGATACCCGTCTGTTTGCCCTTACCGAGAAGCTGGTCTTCAGTGTAACCCAGCACCTTCAAGACCCTTATCGCCACGGGCACCACCTGGTTCTGTACGTAGTAGTCTGGGTCGTAGTCTTCCGCATAAGTAAGGACTTCTGAACGGTCCGATATAGGGCCGTCCCCTCGAGTGACCACGTACGCTATCGTGTCTCCAGGGTCTATATCCTTCCCCCGTTTGATAGCGCGCTTCGCGGCCTCGCTATGTGGAGTCTTGGACTCGTAGTTCTCGGGCTTCTTCTTCATCTGGGTGTATATCTTAAGCTTCTCCAGCGGCACCTCGCCAGATCTCAGCTCGTCCACAGTTTCCTTGACTATTTCGACCGCTTCTTCCACTTCCCCCTCGAGAACCCTCCTTATAACCTCCTCCTGGGCGTCCTTGGCTACACGGGACCAGTCCCGCCTCACCTGTTCAAACCCGGTTATCTTCACGTTCCCGTCCCGATCTATCAGAGCGTACTTCTTCTTCGCACCCCCTCCACTTTCGGTGTAAGTGAAAAGACCTCTAGGGTAGAAACCCTCGAACTCCAGCTCCATGAACTCTGGTAGGGAAGAGTTCACCTCGTCCTGGAACTCATCTATCCTTCCCTCCACCTCTCCACCCTTCACCATCACAGAGTCGGTATCGCCGTAGACCACCTCGAAGCCCATCTCCTCCGCCTTCTCTATCGTCTCCTGGATGTACTGTCTCCCGAGAGCAGTGGTGGCCTCTGCGGACTCGCGGGAGTACCACCTCGCCCCGTTGTAACCCATGTATCCGTAGAAAGCGTTGCTCAGGATCTTCAGCGCCTGCTGCCGGTTATCTATGTCACGATATTCCTGCGAACCTTCATCGACCTCGTTCATCTCTCCTTTCAGCTCGTACCTCTCTTCCACCAGGCTCTCCAGGATAGAAGGTATGAAACCGGGCTCGTCCTGGCAGAAACTGTACGACCTATCAGCCTCCTCGATCTCAACGTTCAACTCATCTTCACAGCCCTCGACCTCAAGAGTATCGGGGGAGAGGTTGTGCGACACCATTATCGTCGGATACAGGCTCCTGAAGTCGAAAAGAGCGATATCCTCATGCAGCCCTTCTTCCGGCTCGTAAACGAACCCTCCCGCGTACCTCCCTTCTTTGTAACGTTCACTCCTCTCGGACTGGGAAGGCCGGTTCGGGGACAATATGTTTCTCTCGTAAGACTTCCGAAGCAGGAAGTTCTCCACTAACTGGCCGTAGGTATGGCGGCAGACGTCGAAAGGAGGTAGGCCTGTAAGGCGGGAAAGCGAGAGCATCTGGGGCACGAGCGTCTCCCCAAGGAGGTAAGCCAGTTCAGAGTCTCTCAGGGCGTACTTCGCGAACCGGTCCAGTTCTTCTTTCTCTTCCCAGAGACGTCTCATCTCCTCCCAGGGAAGTTCGTCCTTGTTCTCCCCGATAAGCTCCTCTGCCACCGCATCCAGTGTAAGAACGTCGGACTGAAGCCCCATTGACACGACATTCTCCACGAACGCGTACAGGTCCAAATGCACCCGGCCTTCAAGATTCGCCCCGGAGAACCGCCCTCTCCTCTTGAATTTCATCTCCTCCCCGGTCCGACTCATATCAAGCTCCAGACCGTATTTCTCCGTTCTATCCCGGAGAACATCGAAATCGAACTCGTCCGTATTGTAGCCCAGGAATATATCCGGGTCCCTTTCTTCTACTATCTCGAGTATCCGTTCCAGGAGATTCTCTTCACTCCCTACCGTCTCAACGTAGTCTGCATCAAAATCCCCTGACCCTTTTACAAGCACTTTCTGGAAATCTTCCGAATAGAAACTGCACATTATTACCTCTTCTTCGTACACCTCAAGGTCGAACGCGAGGCTGGACAGGCCAGGTCCTGATCCCTCTGCCTCCGAGAGAGGTTCCTCTAACTCTATAATCTCTGGTTCTTCATCCCTATTGAGCTCGCCTTCCATAAGGTAGTTCTTTCCCGGCTTAACCCCTCTATCGATAAGGTAGCGCTTGTAGAACGGTATATCGAACTCGCGAGTCTCCCGGACCGGTCCGAGTTCTTCCACCTTCTCTCTCACTTTCGGAACGTCCGGCGGCTCTTCGAGAACAAGTTTCAGTACTTCCTGCTCTTCCCGTCCTAGAGTCTTTCCCACCTCCTCAAAATCTACTTCAATCGTCTCGCCTTCTACCCTGACACCATCTCCTATCTCTTCCTTTATCGCAGCCATATCGGGGCCCAAAACGTAGGAATAGGGTTCGAAGCTCCTATCCCTGGCTATAATCGGCTCTCCCTCCGAATCTTTGCCGAAGATCCTTACAACAGCCTCTCCGCCCTCTAGCACGTAATCCGCTTCCAGTACAGTCGCCTCGACCTTATCCATGCCCTAGATTTTCGTCCAGAGATTTTTAACATGGTCCGCGGGATAGATTTTTATTCCAGAGCCGCGCAAACCTTTCTATGAAGGTTCTCGTACTTTCAGACATCCATGGCGCGGTCAACGAGGTCGAGTCTATACTGAATAAGGAGGAAGAACACGGCCTCATACTCGTGGCTGGAGACATCACAGACACATCAGAGGACGACTACCTGGGTACAGCGAAGGAGATAGTAGAGCTTCTCGGAGAATCCGGGAGGTTCGTGAAAGCAGTTCCAGGTAACATGGATGATGAAGACATTCTGAAACTCCTGATAGAGAACCGGATCAACCTTCACAAGAACATCTTCTCTCTCCAGGAACACGAGTTCATCGGTTTCGGTGGCGGGAGAACTCCTGACGGTGTTGAAACTCCTTTCGAACCAGAAGACAGGGAGAGGGGCGAGGTACTGGAACAGCTGTTACAACGGACCCAGTCAGACAGGCGTGTCGTCGTCTCGCACGAACCGCCGAAAGGTACATCGGCAGACGTGGTTTCAGGAGACCATGTAGGTAGCGAATCCCTCCGAAAACTGATAGGGGACGAGGATATAGACCTTGTTATCTGTGGACATATCCACGAATCGAGGACTGTAGACGAGGTCGACGGCACCACTGTTGTAAACCCGGGATCGGTGAAAGAGGGCAGGTACGCTGTCCTGGAGCTCGGAGATGAACTCGAAATCGACCTCAGATGATGATCTAGACCGGTTCTCCGACCGTTTAGTCCGGTTAGAGAGCCGGATGGACCGGATAGAGTCCATGGCGACGGGAGGAGAAGGAGGAGAGAACAACGTAGAAGACCTCAGGATGGCTCTCAACGGTCTCAGGAGGGAATACCGGGAACTGAAAGAGGAGTTTGAGGACAAGGTCCTGGACTATATCAGGGAGGAGAAGGCAGTCCTTTCAGAGGTGGACCGGAAGATCGATAGCCTGAGAGATCTCGATGAAGAGGTAGAAACAAACAGCAAAAAGATAGAATCTAACAGTGAAGAGCTGGAAAAACTACAGGCCGATATGGGAGACAAAGTGGATGAGGAAAAGTTGAGTGAAAAACTGGGGGAAGTAGAAGAGGAGAGTAGCAGCGAAGACAAGGAGATCGAAGAGAGGGTCAAGAAGCTGGAGACCCGGATGGACCTCATGGCGGAACGCATGGAATAAAGTTATTAATCGTCATCTCGTTCTTTACTATATGGCAGAACTCCCCCTGGCACCGGTTAAAAGGGTCATCAAAAACGCAGGCGCGGACCGTGTGTCCGACGATGCGGTTGAGGCGATGCGGGACCTCCTTGAAGACCGGGCAGAAGATCTGGCGAAGGAGGCGAAACAGTACGCCAACCACGCCGATAGGAAGACTGTAAAGAAGGAGGATGTCCGGGCCGCTAAATGATTTTTAACACCTCTGATTTTTTCTTCACATTCGTGAGTGGCGTCTAGGCCCACCTTTATATACTGGTCTCACCAACGTGGTTGTATGTCTGAAGGCCCTGCCCAGATGCGGTTCCAGCAGGATCTGGATAGGGTCAAGACTATCTTTTCTTATAACGAATAGCGGGGGATGATGCCCTTTAGGTGGACCCCGCAGCGAAGTCCTCTAATCAAGTGGGAGCTAGCGGAATAGGGGCAGGAATTAAAGCGCCTGTCCCTGCGGAAACCCTGAGAAAAAAGCAAAGAGGTGAGACAAATGTGTTCGAACTGTCGTGTGGTGGAAACCGAGATGGCTTCGGAAGCCAGAGAAGATACGGGTCTCCATGTGATACGGGTACATCCCGAGACAGAGGTAAGGGAGATAACAGTATAAACCGTTAGAAGAGGTTCAGGAGCTCTCCTCTACGGGCGACTCTCCCGATTCGAGCGAGTCGACAAGGTTTTTCCAGGAGACCGAGAAATTCCTCATTGCGTTCCCGAACTTGTTCGATAGCTGGATCGAGCCCTCGAACTTCTTCCACTGTACTATCCCCATCGGTACAAGGTGTTCTCTCAAAACCTTGTAGACAGTGTGGCGGTTGTGGCCTTTCTCCTGCAACCGGTTAACCGCTCTAGAGACTTCCAGTTCATGTCTTCCTTCAACCTTCTCCGACTCCTCCTGAAACATCACCAGGATATCGCGAGTTATCTCCCTGTAGGCCTCCTGAGTGGGAAAAATAAGTTCCAACATCTTTTCCGGATTCATCCGCGTGGAACAGTCATCGTAGTCTAGTTTCATCCTTCTACCACGTTTCCCCATCTGCTTCTTGAACGGCTGGGATGATATGCCAGTGAAAACCCCTCATCGTCACTGAACTCCCATACATAAGGTCTTCCATTTATCTCCTTCTTAACATTTTCACGCAATTCCTGTTCGTAACCTTTCCGCGTATTATTCGAGTAATGGGCATAAATCCAGTCTTCTTCCGAATCTATAGCAGCCATGACCTCTTCAATATCCTTCTCAAGGTCGCCTTCAAGCTCTACATCCATTACAGTTCCGGATTAGAACCAAGAAAGTTAAATGTAACTTTCCTGTCAACAGTCACCAGTAGTCCGGCTCGTTCCCTTCCTTCCACTTTATGGAACAGCCCCTGGAAGGCATGAAATCCATTTCTATAGGCTCTCCCGCGAGGACCGACTCGATAGCTTCACGCATGTGATGTTCTTTAGGCTCCTCCCCGGGGTCCAGGGCATCGTCCAGTCTTCCGTGGTAGACCAGTCTGAAACCGTCTTTTTCCTGCTTGAAGAGGAACGGATCCGGCGTGCAGACCGCTCCATACTCCTTCGCAACCTCCTGATCTTCGTCTCTCAGGTAGGCATCGTACCGGATTTCCCCGGCCTCGACCAGTTTTTTCATCTTCTCGAACGAGTCATCAGCGTACTCATCTGCGTCGTTGGGGTTAATCCCAATGACCGCCACATCCTCGTAATCTTCTGCTATAGAGTTCAGGACGGGCATCTTCGCCTTCGCGTAGGGGCAGTGGTTGCATGTGAACACGATAAGAACAGCCTCGTTATCCGAAAAATCTTCCAGCGAATGAGTACCACCATCCACACCGTGAAGCGAGAACTCCGGTGCTTCGTCTCCTTCACCCAGCCTATCGCGGATAGATTCTTCCACTGACATGTCCTGGTCCTGCGACTACAGCCCTAAATAGATAACGACGTATAATAGTGCTATTTCGAAGTAATAAAAAGTTTAGGTGTGTGGCGAAGGTGTGGCTCAAGAGATAGGATCAAGCAAGACACCCGGATGGGTCCAGGACCTCCGTGGAGAAGGTTTCGAAGGGTGGAGGAACACCGCGGGCAGCTCTCCTGATAGACTCTACCGTATGGGGCACGCTGACGTGGTAGACGAATACTTTTCCGGAGAAGACGTTATCGTTGATGTTGGATGTTCCAACGGCAGCACCTCTACCAACCTCTCGAACACTACCGAAGCAGAAATCATGGGGGTCGATCTTCCACAGGTCCTGAGTAGATCGGAACTTTCAGAAAACCAGTACGGAGAGGGCTCTCAACCACAATACGTGGGCGGCCTGTCCCCGCACCTGCCTCTCCAAGATAGTTCGGTAGACGGCGTGGCAGCCCTGAACTCTCTTACTTACCTGGCTCGCCAGATGGAGGACCCAGAAGAGTTCAGTAAGTCCGTACTGGAAGACTTTGCACGGATAACTAACCCGGGAGGCTATGTCCTGCTGGGGGAACAGACAGAAAGCAGCTATCTCGTTCTGCAGGAAGATTCTGAATCAGGAAGGAGCTGGCAGATATCCGATTTCGATGCCGAAGTCAGAGACACAGATCGAGAACTGGCAAGGGATGGAGAGAGATCACTCCACATTCGCTACGAACCCTGGGTATCCTCCCCAGAAGTGGAGTGGAGCGATCACAGGCCCCAAGAAACATATAAAATATAACATGTTTTGTAGAACAATTTTCATGCGGCGCCCCCAGGTTTGAGGAGTGTTCTTATAAGACGAACATACAAGATTATCAAGTAGTGATAAAAAAGATTTTATCTAGAACAAGGTTTGAAATATATATTCTAACGCACACAATACCTTTCATGATGAGTGTTCTTATAGAACGAACACTCACTCTACCCTCCTTTATAAAGTGGCCAAGTTAGTAAACAGTTACCGTCACAGTCAACAAAATCGCGGCTCGATCCAGTGACTCGCTCGGTCTGTTGACCGGATCGTTCACATTTTTATACAGGGGGGAAGTGGGGTTGATGAAGGGCCAGAGACATATAGAAAAACGACGTCTTTCCACTCAAACACCCAGTCTGCCCCGGTTCTTGACAAAAACCGGTTAACTTGGCAAGATCCTGGCGAAGAACCCGGGGTATCTGTTCGAAAGACAGTGAAAGAAACGCACCCTTCGGAGGTTGCACTGGGTGCGGTAAAGGGCCGACGAGTGTTCGTTCACAACACACACTCATATATCCAAACCTTGTTGGAAAATACACCTTTCATAAACAATGTTACAAAAACATTACTTAAGAAAACATGTTCTCTCACTCATCAATCTTTCTCATGAACTCGTCCATCGCATCGGCGAGCTCCTGGCCGTGGTCGGTGAGATCTATCAGTTTCTTCCTGCCCTCCTCGGAGAACTCTATCAACCCCTTCTCCTCGAACTTGTCCAGGATCTTGACAGTATGAGAATAGGTGCAATCCGCCTCTTTTGACAGGACAGAGGCATATTTCCGCTCCTCACCCCGGTTGAGCCCTACCAGTATCCGGGCCGGCTTGCTCTGCAAGAACATTTCTTCTAAGTCACTCATGCTGCCTTCCCCACGCCATTTAGTTCGATAGCTCCCATTAAATAACTTGTGTGATAGCGGTGACATATTTATAGCTAAACAGGGCGGTAGCACACATGGAGATAACAACCGGGGAGATGAAGGAACTTCTGAAGGAGAAAGGCGCATCGGATGTAGAGGAAGAGGCGGCTGAAGAACTTGCAGAGGTTCTGGAGAACTACATCGGTTACATCACCGAGGAGGCGATAGGGCAGGCAAGGGAGAAGGAGAAAGATGTTATAGGGAAGGAAGATATACTCGAAGCGGAAAAATGACACAAGGGTAAAAAGCTTTCCGGCCTATATTTCACCGATGGTCGACGAACTTGTCGAGAAGATTTCTGAAGAGACTGGAGAACCAGAGGAAGAGATAAAGGAACGCATAGGATCTAAAGTAGAGGAACTTTCCGGACTCGTATCTGAAGAAGGTGCTGCACACCTGGTGGCAAGGGAGGAAGGTATAGAACTCGCGGAAGCAGGAGACAAGGAACTGACGGTGGAAAATATCGTTCCAGGTATGAACCGGGTCGATCTCAAGTGCAAGGTAGTGGATATATCTGATATCAATACTTTCGAGCGCGATGAGGGCGAAGAAGGACAGGTAAGGAACGTGGTCCTTGGGGATAGAACAGGGACGGTCCGCCTCACTCTCTGGAACGACCAGACCGAGGTAGGTGACAAGATAGAGGAGGGAGACAGCATCCACATAAAGAACGCCTACTCCCGGGAGGACAACCGGGGTAATGTCGAACTCAGAGTGGGTGACGAGACCAAGATAGGTATGATGGAGGAGGAGATCGATGAAGTCGCAGATACCGGGAATAGTAGCGGGGGAGGTCACCGGAAGGCGAGGACCAACCAGGTTATGAACGAGAACGTGAACTACGAGGTGGAAGGGACTCTCGTGGAAATTTACGCAGATGAACCTTTCTACAAGGCCTGTCCAGAATGCCAGAAGAAGGTGGAGAAAGAGGACGGTTCCTGGAGATGCGAGGAGCACGGCGAGGTCGAAGCTTCAGACAACATGATAATCTCGGCCATAATAGACGACGGTTACGGCAACCTGAGGACTGTTTTCTTCCGTGAACAGGCCCAGGAGCTTCTGGGACTGGATGAGGACCCTGAAGGCAACCTGGAGACAGTGCAGTCAGGCGCTGAAGATGTCAAAGGAGAGGAGATTGTAGTAAAAGGTCGCTCGAGATACAACGACTTCTTCAACCGGACAGAACTTATAGGCAATGAGATCGAATACAAGAGTGATGACGAGATGCTGGAAGAAAAACTCGCGGTGGTGAGATAATATGACAGACGACCTTACAGAACTACCTGGCGTGGGAGATAAGACTGCAGAAAAGCTAGAGGACGCAGGATACGGTAGCCTGGAGTCTATAGGGGCTTCGAGCGCTGCAGAGTTACAGGAGGCAGCGGATATAGGAGAGAAGACTGCTCAATCGGCTATAAGTGCTGCACACGAGCAGCTTGACCATGGATACTCTACAGGCAAAGAAAAGCTAGAGGAGAGGGATGCGGTTAACCGTATAGCTACAGGAAGTGAAGAGTTCGACGAACTGATGGGCGGTGGGGTAGAGTCCCACAGCATAACTGAAGTATACGGCGAATACGGCAGCGGGAAGACACAGGTGGCATTACAGCTTACAGTGAACGTCCAGAAGGGTGAGGAGGGTAAGAAAGCAGTGTTCATCGATACTGAGGACACCTTCATGCCTGAAAGAGTGAAACAGATGGCTGAGGCGGAAGATATGGACGCTGAGGAGGTCCTGGACAACATATTCGTGGCTCGGGCCTTCAACTCAGACCACCAGATACTTCTAGGAGACAAGGCCCAGGAGATCTGCGAGGAGAACGATATCGGCCTCATAGTTGTAGACTCCCTCACAGGAGAGTTCCGGTCCGATTACGTGGGTAGAGGCCAGCTTGCGGAGAGACAGCAGAAGCTGAACAAACACATGAAGAACCTAAAGAAGTTAGCTTCGACCTATAACGCGGCCGTCATGGTCACCAACCAGGTCATGTCTAACCCGGACCAGATGTTCGGCGACCCGACAAAGGCTATAGGAGGCCATATAGCCGGCCACAATTCAACTTTCCGGATATATCTCAGGAAAAGCAAGAAAGATAAGAGGGTCGCGAGACTCGTCGATTCCCCTTACCTCCCTGAAGGAGAGGCAGCGTTCAAGATTACCGAAGAGGGGATCAGGGACGCTTAAACTATGTCGTCCTGACTTACTATAACAAAGTCCCCTACTGACTTGACTGCGCTGAAGGGTACCATGTAACTTCCCGCGGAATTCTGCTCAACATTCATCTCATCGAGGTTCTGTGTCGCGTCGGTTATCAAGAGGTTCATCAGCTCTCCTGTCTCAGAGACAAAGCTGACATCGTTGACCTCACCAAAAGTCTTTCCCTTTTCTTCGCTTACTATAGTCTTACCGACGAGATTGTTACCCCGGATTTTTCCTGTCATTTTAGACCACATTCACCCTTTCCGGTCCCACCATTATATAAGTTACTCCAGGGGCCTGTAGAGATAGTTCCTGCCCCGCCTCTCTCTTTCTACCACGCCTTGCTCGGCTAAACGTCTCAAGATGTTGTTGATGGATCGGATGGCGTGAGAACGTGACTTGTAATCCTCGAAACCCATCTCACCAACTATCTCGCCCGAAGTAGCCTCTTCAAGCTCTTTTACGGCATCATAAACCTCTCTCTGCTTCGGTGTTAGCTTCATCTCTTCCTTTTCTTCCGTCTCTTCCTCAGCCTCTTCACTTTCATCGGCCCCATCAACTTCACCTTCATTGTTCGTTTCACCTGAACTCTCATCGATCACTCTCTTCACATCATCTTCATCGATTATCGATTTATCTTCACTCGCCGCAGTTATGATACATTCGTTACATAAACGGAGAACTTCACGCGGGAAACCACCTGTCTCGTCATATATTTCCAGGAGCGCAGACTGCGTGAAAGGCTCCACAGAAGACCCTCCTACCTGTTCTATGCGCTTCCTCACAAGGTCTATAGTGTTATCCTTGTCCAGAGATTCTAATCTCACTATGTCGGTAGCACGGCTATATAGCGTGTTAACTTCTTCATCCAGCCTCTCCTCGAACTCAGGGAGTCCTGCGGCCACGATCGAAAGACTGTCAATATGGTCCATGGCCGTCCTCAACCACTCTAGAACCTCGGTAGAAGCCTCATGGCCTTCATCAACTAGAATAACAAGATCCTCCGAGTAAGCGGAGTTCAGAGGTTCATGGATATTGTAAAGTGAATATGAATTGAAAAGTCGTGATATGAACCCGGGGTCCAGAACTTCATCTCTGATGTACTCAAGGAGTTCCGAATCCTTTACAGGTGGCTTGGACATGTAGAAAACAGGGTGAGAAGAGTACTCCCTCTGTATGCTTTTCAGCATGTTGGTTTTACCCGCCCCAGTATCACCTGTAAGAAGCGTGAACTTGCTATCAGATTCTATGCTGTTCCTTAATCGCTCCTTCTCCTCCTCGTAACCTATCATCAGTCCCGGATAGATCCTGAAGTTGAACGGGTTCCGTTCCCAGCCGAACCTCTGAATCCATTCATTTATCTGGGATTCCTTCATCGTTTCCTATCACTCTATGAGATGTAACAATGATGAACTTATTTAATAGTTCCGAACGCCTGATGAAATCCTATGAGGTATTTCATTTCTATCGATGTAGAAGATGAAGGAGTGAAAAATTCGCTTATGAACTTCACAGGTAGGATAGATAATCTTGGCGATACGAAAGTCGTAGACCCGCAGAACCTTCATTTAACCCTTCTTTACCTCGGAGAGCGCCCCAAAAGCGAAGTTCCCGAAATCAAGGATTCTTTCGTCGACGCCATGGCGGATGTAGATGTAGGTGAATTCGAGTGCATGTTGTCAGATTTAGGTGTATTCCCTCACATGAACTACATTAAAACAGTCTGGGCGGGCGCAGAAACTGACGGAAAGATTCGTGATATTCATATGAAGTTAAATGAACACATACATTCCGAAAATGAACACGATTTCACCCCTCATGTCACACTGGCCCGAGTGAAAGGGATAGAACCTGGCGAAAAACAGAGGATGAGAGAGGAAATCGAGAGTTATCCGGCAGATTTCGGTAGCTTTTCAGTGGAAAATGTGAGACTTAAGCAGAGCAAACTGACACCGGAGGGGCCTATATACAGGGATCTAGAGGTGGTGGAGTTGTGAGAGGGGTAGACAGTCTTCAGAGGCTTTCTCTGCTTCTCGCCCTTACCGGTTTAACGACAGTATATGTCTCTTCAGCCGTTCTAGGCCCGGAAACAGCTTCTGTAGGAGAGATAAGTGAGGGAGACCTGGGGAGCACTGTGAGAGTTACAGGGACAGTCAGAGACCTCGGTAACGGCGAGGACGCAGTTTTCTTCCGTCTGGAGGAGGAAAGCGGAGACATAGCCGCAGTCTACTTCGGGAACGAACCCGGGATAGAAGAAGGGAAGACCTACACGTTCGATGGGCGGGTAGAGATCTACCGTGGAGAACTGGAGTTAGTGGTCGAAAACGTGGTTTCCACCGGTTCTACCCTGTCTTAACCAGGGCAATCCTCCAATATTTCCTCAATCTCCTTCTCAGGCATCTCTACAATCATTTTCTTCCGTCTAGAGTGATGGCCGGAGACGATCCCTGCCTCTTCCCCAAATATTTCAGAAAGGCGATGGACCAGTTCCTCATTTGCCCTACCTTTTTCGGCTGGAGACTCCAGATCTACGACCGGGTATGTGCCTGAGGTATCGATGTCGAACCTCTCTTCACCTGGCCGGACCTTGATATAGAATTCGGTCATGGTATCAAAAAGAGGGATTTCGCCCGCCTGTAACACGGACTGCTCATGGGCCTACCTTTTACGGGGCGTTCACGTCCGCTGACCTGGGCGGGCAGTATACAAAACGGTAGAAAGCTTTAAATCAGGAGTACCCCTTGACAAGAGGATTATACTCCAGGCGTTGGGTCTTTGCTAGCGTGGGTTCGAGACCGAAGAATTCCCTGACCTCGTTTATATACCTGTTCAGTTCCTCCTCCGCGTATTCCACCCAGTATTCGAACTGCTCATGGAAAAGCATCTCGTACCATACCCAACGCAGGAACTGGTGGCTGTACTTGTGCTCATCCCCGGGTAATTCCACTACAAGCTTCGCTATCGGGTTCAACTCCAGGACACCGAACATCCCTTCCTCAGTCTCTTTAGGAGCATTACGCGTCCACATAGCTATATCGAAAGCCAGTTTCGTCCTCGCCCCTGTATCCCTTATCCCCCCCCTTTCACCAAGATCTCTTACAGAAACAACTTCTGATCTAAAATCCCCTGAACTTAAATTCTGCTCATAGTAAACTTCATGAGTGTCATCCATGTTCATATCATCGTTCAGCAGCTTCTTCATCTTCTTGTAACCTTCAATTATATGATGGGTCTGATACCAGTCCATCGCCTCAGCAACTTCTCTCTCCACAGTGAAGCTCATCCAAAAACCACCTCTTTCATCGTCTATCATCCTCCGGTTCGTACCACTCTCTCTTGCTCTTTCCTATAGCAGGGACACTCCCCTCCACTTCCCTTACCCTGCTCATAAGCTCATTAGCCAGTTCTTCCGCCTCCTCTTCGTACTTCTTCTGCTCTTTCCCGAAGAGGAATTCATTATACAGCAACTTCCATATCGTCTTGTAGAACCACGAGCGCTTGAAAGCAGTAGTCTGCTCGAATTTCCCCCACTTAGGATACTTTGTCTTGACAAGATAGGCTGTCAGAGATAGCTTGGCCTTGTAAACATCTTCATCTGTCTTCCTGTCTGAACGCGGTTCCTTCACCCTCACCCCCATCCTGAAACGTATAGCTGTATAGGGGTCCTTCCACCTGTAGGCGTTGAAGTACGTCTTGAATGGTAGCGTCTCCCAGTGCTCAGTGTAGAACTCGCTCACGTTATCGAACCCGAGTTCCTCCAGCATGTTAGGTAAGGCGCGGAAAACCTCCATAAGATCGTCAAGCCCCTCTCCATAGATGAAATCCTCCCTGCGGAGCACTTTATCATTCTCATCGACATGGTACTCAGGTGTGGAACGTCCCTGATCAGTCTGCTGCGCCGACCTCATCTCTCACGCCTCCACCGATTTGAATGCGCCTCTGAGGGCAGAATGGACGTTGACCAGAGTTTCATGGGCGTCCTCCTCATACCTGCCCCTAGCCCAACCGTAAACTAGCTTGTCCCATATACTCCTCAGGGCGAAGTAGAGCGGGTGACGTTGCCAAGAACTATCCTCAGGATAACGCGTTACTACTTCTCCCTTGCTATCTATAGTTACTGTGCCCCCTCCAGAATCGTCCGCGTCTATAGTGAGAACGATAGTTATCTCTATTTCCGTGTTATCGTCCTGCTCGGTGTAGCAGTTAACCTTGGAGACAATTATCCCCTTGTCTTTGTGGTGTCTGAACTTTTCCTCCTCTACACGATGGAAAAAGAATCGGTTCTCCAGTATATCCTTGACTTCGCGGTAAGCATCCTCCCAGTCGTCTACTTCCACCGTGGCTGTCTTGTGGCCTACCTCCTCTTCCACATACATAGGAGAGAATGAGCGCCCGGAATTAAAATATCTGTCCCTAAATAAGGTTCTTTTCTCTACATTCGGGGCAGAGCATCTCCCCCTCTACCATCTCAAGATCTTCTGAATAATTTTCACAGGAATCACAGACCCCTTCAGAAGATTTTTCCTCTCCCAGATCGGATTCCGGTCCGCCACCGAAAGCGTGGGATTCCTCCTGTAAAAGATCTATGTAGGAGGGCCAGGTACGGAGAAGGTTGGACTGGGTCACCATACCTACCAGGCTATCCCCGCGTAGTATAGGGACCCGGGATATATCCTTTCGTATCATGGCCTGAGCTATATCTTCAATACTGTCGCTCTCTGACGCTGTCACCATGTTAGAGGTCATAACATCCCCCACATCTACTTCCTGCGGGTCTAGTCCTTCAGCAGCAACCTGATAAAGAACATCTCTACCTACTATTATGCCAACAGCATCGCCTTCCTCCACAACTACCAGGCTACGGATCTTCTCCTGCCTCATCTTCTCGGCCGCCTCCTGAACAGTGACATCGCTCTCTACGGCCACAACGCCATCCGTCATCACATCAGCGGCAGTGGGTTCTTTGGGCATAAAAGGGAGTGATGATCGAGACATTAAAAGGGTTTCGAATCCCCCTCTGAAAAGCTCTGAAAACCAAAAATTTCTTTCTTTCACTGGAGAAATACACTTACACACCCCTTCATTTCACGTGGAGAAAAACACCCCCTGATTTCGTCTGGAGGCCTCTAAGATACACCCCTTCATTTCAAGTAACGAACCGACTTATTAGTAGTAAAAGATGAACTTCTTGAAGTAGTTTTTTCACCAAATAGAGGGCATGAACCAGGTCACAAGGAAGTGAACTATGACTACTCGGACACGAATCGGCCTAGGGAACTCTGTCTATCGTCTTTACCGAAGAGGCTCTCGATGTTCCTCTTCAAGATCATTATCTGTTGCCGAAGGTAAGGGGAAATAGCGAAACTGTCTGCTATCTCCTCGCTATGCACCAGGTACTTCCGGATCGTGCCTTCCGATATCGTGAGGAGTAGCTTCCCCCCACAGTTCTTGCACCGGCCCTTCAAAGGCGCTCTACGGTATTTATCGTTGCAGTCTACGCACCTGAACTGCTGTTCAGAGAACGATCGGAGGTTCCCCTTGATGTCCGGAAGAAAGTGCTTGTCGAGCAGTAGCTCTGCCACGTTATCCTCATCGACCGCCACGATCCTCTCACCTAGAGAAAGTTGCTCTCTGACCTTCTCAGCCATCTTGCCCAGGGATACATAGCTGGACTCCACAGGGGCGTCTTCCAGATTCTCAGTGCCGTGAGTGAAAGAGAAGCCTTCTTCCTCCTCGAGAAGGTCCTCAGCGATCGGGACGTCCACTTCTCCAGGCCCCTCCATCCTCTGAGTGGCCTCATAGAAATCCTTGGAGTACCTCTCTGCCACGTCCACGTTCCAGGACTCATCATCGACCTCGTCCGGGTGAAGTACTGTAGAAAGGATCAGAGGTGCGTCCATGGTGTTGTGGGCAAATATAGGGTGGGGGCCGCAGAGGAAGTTCTGTGCCCCAGGAACTTCGAAATCGTACACATACTCGTCTCCGTATTCTATCTCCTCGACCTCCTTTACCCGTTCAACGGCTATATCTCCTTCAACAGGCCGGCTTAGCGACTCCACCCCCTCCTCGTAAAGGTCTTCAACTTTCATCTTCGAAGCGGTCTTCATCCGGTCGTTCCTCCTGTAATTCGACAGCCTTCGCTTGATATCTGCACGCCCGTGGCCGCTGTCCCTGAGCCGCTCCCTGACCTCGCCCAGAACCCCCCAGAGAGGCCAGTAAGGATCCTTATCCCCCCACTCAGAATAGAGGACTTCCCACGTATCTCCTGCCTGGTGAGCGGACGTCTTGAACCCTATTTTCCGTAGGAGGAGCGCCAGCTGAGACGCCATTTCACCGCTGGCGGTGTAAAGCTTCGAGAACCCTTTCTCGTCATATACGGTTCCATCTCCTGCTCGATACGCTTCTATAAATGCCTCTACGTACGTTTTGTCGGCTCCGAAGAGGAACGAGGGAATACCTTTCTGTGTAGCGCTTTCTATTTCCAGTCCGAGCTCTTCCAAGGCCTTCATAAAAGTCCGCGGCACGCGTGTTGAGAAACACTGATTTCTCCCTTCACGGTTATCGGTTAATACCTGAGGGGATGCCTCTGTAAGGCTTTCGATACATTCAACCGCGTCGTCGATTAGTTCCCGGTCTGTGTTGTGTATTTCTCCGGTGGAAAGTTCTCCCTCAGACATGAGGTACCCTAGCAGCCTGTAGATCTCTTCCTTCTCCTCCACATATCTTTTTACAGGAGGAGAATCGTGCTTCACCCGCACCTTGCAGGATGGTGTCACGCCCACCTCCCTGTAAAATGTAAGCGGGGCAGCACGACGGCCTGTAAGATACCTGTATATATTTTTCTCACCCCAATCAGCAGTTATCTCGGAAGTGAGACGTTCCTCTATTTCAGGAGCCAGATCCGAATGTTCGGAATCAGGAACCTCAACGTAGCACTCGTCATCAGGTAACAGTTCGAACAGATCAATTTTTGAGGGAAGGCCGTCGGCCTCCACCTCCGGGTTCGACGGAACGACAACTGCATCGCCAACCTCCAATTCCCTCGCCGGTTTCGCCTCGACACCCCCGCCATCTGTAACGAAGACGCTGTGATCCTCTGTTACAGAAATCTCGCCACGGGACGTTTTCACCTCGTACACCCTCTTATCGTTTTCATGGCGAATAAGTGCGGAAACGGGTTGGAAGGTAACGGCTCCGTCATCATCGAACGAGATGGCTTCGATATTCTCGGTGAAGTCCCGGCATACCTCGAAACCGTCATCCCTTACCTCGTACCCCTTCCTTTCCATAATCCTGTTCACAAGGTCGGAGAACTTCGGTGCCTTTATTTCACCGTCCTGCCTCACAAACACTCGCGTGTCCTTCGTGACGCTGCGAGTCCCCCGCTGGTCCGGTAAGAACTGACGGGAGAAATTCAGTAACGCGTCCATAAGAAGTATTATAGAGTCCTCATCTCCATCTGCGTTGCGCCGTTTAGCAGCGTGCCAGAAGGGGTGGGCGTACACTCCTTTTGCTTCTGAAAAACCTATTATCCTTCCAACCATACCTCCTGAAGTATGGGGTGCGAGTCCTACGACAAGTTCTCCTACAAGGCCTTCTTTCTCCTCCGCCTCATAGTACCGTGGAAGACCATAGAACTCTTCCAGTAGGTCGTCAACAAAATTAGCAGTCCTTAACATGTACTCAGAGGCCGGCATCTCCGCATCGTTATCCGGTATGACTATATCCTGGTACTTCAGTTCCAGCAACTGGTCCTCGTCCTCCAGTTCTTCCCCATCTATATCCGTCTCATACCCCAGTTCCTTCAGTTTATCTACTGAAACACTCACCTCTCTCGGCCGGAAATGTGTCAGGGGGACATCCGTGGCATCGTACCTTACAGTACCGTCCTTGTTCACGTACAGGTCATGCTTCTTCCTTAGAAGGCCTTTCTCGAGAGGTTCCACGTGCTTATTTTTCCCGGTAACACTCCTAGGGGATTTCAGGAGCTCGGGGAGTTTCATGTCGACGTTTTCGAGCGCGATATCCATCAGGCCTTCCACATCTATATCCCTCTCCCAGGATCTCTCCGTCTCCATCCCACAGTGGGCCTCCTCCATGGTCTCCGTACCGCATTTCTGGCATTTCCTCAGTGGCCGGGTCTCTCCACCGCAGTAGGGACAGTAAGAGAACGGCACGACCTCGTTACACTCCGTGCAGTGGTTGGCCAGAACCTCGGACTCTACCGAACCCTTCTCGTAGGTAGATGACAGGTTCCTCATACGACCCCCTTCCTTTCTCCCGCAGGGGAAGAGAAGTTGAGGTTTCCCTTTCAACGTGCGTCTCTCGGCTTTCTCCGGCCTCCCCATCCTGTTACCAAGGAAAATGGGGGCCTGATCCCTCACCTCTACCCCGGACACTTCTCCCACCCCTTCCCTTATACCCGGCTCAAAGTCCTCGATACTGGAATCTCCTGGCTCAAGAAGTTCATCGAGCAGAACCCTTCGGTCTTCAGGTATCTCTAGACCTTCCTCTGTAACCTCGTGTACAACATAAAGACTCTCTAGCGCTTCCTTGACCCCTTTTTCGTCCGGTAGCACGTTGCCATCCGTCTCCTCCAGCGCACTGTAAAGTGGACTGAACTCCTTCATCTCCAGGTTCCCCCAGAAGAGAGAGTGTTCCGGATGCAGTGGGATATCCAGTTCCTCCGATATCAGGAGGGCGGTCCGAACGTTCGGAGCCACGTCTTCGTCCGTGTACTCCCGGAAATCCTCTCTTTCTTCCTCCTTCAGCCTCTCCTCCAGGTCCTGCACCCACCACTCGCGTACGTAAGGCGAAGGGAGCAGGTCCTTCCCGTTCTCCAGGAACTCACCGTAAGGGACGAGGACATCGCCCATGAATAGGATCTCATCGATATCGCCACTCAGTTCCGCAGCCTCCTGTCTCGTCTCAGGCCTTACGACATCCCCGTCCAGTTTCCTCACTACAGGAGGCTCTATAGAATCGCAGGGCATCGCTACTGTCGCCTTTCCAGGGTATTCGGTCTTCAGCTGGGTTCCTATGGCTATGAATCCCTCAGTTATCTCCATCGTTGCAGGGTGTACCGAAACCGCTGCCAGACCTGCGTTCCTGCTCCTGCCGTACCTCAACCTGAAACCTCCTTCCCTCCCTGGATGGGAGAACACCGGTCTCCCTGCGGTCAGTGAACCGAGATATTTGTCAGAGGGCTCGTAACCGGTTTCCCCCTCATCTTCATCCTGCTCTTCAGACGCGTGTATCTCGTGCTGGAGATCAAGGTAATCCTCTATCCATCCCCAGTGCTCCAGCCCGAACTCCTCACCGAAGCTGTCTATCCTCCTCTGGAGCTTCGAAGCTTTCAGAGGAAGACCGTCCAGGTAAACCAGGCACATCCCACCACGGATCCTGTTCGTGTGTACCCGCTCCAGGTCCTTGTAGTTTGATACCTCCTTCTGTTCTGTTGGAGTTCCGGTGATCTCTACCGGGACGTTCTCAGATATCATCCGGGTCTCGTCCCTCTCCGGCGTGTACTGCTTCTTGGTGACCCGCTTGAAATAGTCCTCGACCTCGGTAGCGTACCTCTCGACCTCCTCCTCTCTCGGATCGTAACTCGATAGCCCTACTTCCTTCCGTATGTAATCGGCCAGCAGAACAGACATGGCGGAAGCTGTACCACCTGCCGACCGTATAGGCCCGGAATAGTGCACCGCAAGGTATTCTGAACCGTCATCGTTGTTCCTTATCTCGACCTCGGCGACTCCCTCGAGAGGCGCAGTGACGATACCGCCGGTCATGTAGGCGAGCCCTATCCTAAGGCCTGCATCGACCGCATCCTCCAGGTCCTCGAACTCATGGAACTTCTTCTCCGCTATCTCCTTTCCAATCTCCAGGGCCACTCTCTCATCGTTCTTTCCATAATCTTCTTCCAGTTCCCTTATACGTTCTTCAAGTCCCGTATCCTCCAGTTCAGGGAACTGGTCCGCAGTGACCAGTCCCACAGACTTGGCGGCCAGGTCCTCCGCGACCGGGATATCGACGTGGCTCTCCGGGTCCTTCTCCTGTCCTCTCGCCTTCTCAGCAAAACTGTAAGCTTCCTCGGTCTCCTCTTCCAGTCTTTCAGTATAATTCCTGAAATCTCCGATTTCACTCGAACCGGAATCCTCCAGACTTCCGGAGCTCAAAACTCTTTCACCTCCGTCTCACGGGTCTTCAGGTTCACGACCGCGACCTTGCCGGGATCAGGCTGGTGACCCATCCTTTTCTGGAAGTCTGTCTGGGACTGGAACGTACCTGCACATATCACGTTTATGCCCTTGTAGGTGGTGGCCGCGAATGAGTGTGTGTGGCCAGAAACCAGTATTTCAGGGACCTCTTCTATCACTAGAGGATCTTCGTCATCCGGCACCACAAGGTTGCTTCCATATATCGGTGCGAGATGCCTGCGTTTAAGCCAGTCTATCATCGCATGTTCCGGGTTCTCATACGCGCGGTCCCGGAGGTGAGGTAATGAATCTACATGTTCATCGAATGAATAACCGTGATACATCAGGACTTTCACGCCGCCGTTATCGTGTCCGTGAACCTTCACGTAAGCCGGGTTCGGGACCATATGAACGTTATCGTTCATGTGAACGTCGGGTAAGGACTCTTCAGGTAGCGGTGGCTGGGGTTCTGCCAGCCTGACGAAGTCGTGGTTCCCCGGACCGATGATTACCTGTACATCGTCCCTTACCTCCTCGACGAACTCCTGGAACCGCTCGTACTGCTTGTAGATGTTAGTGACCTCGAGTTCCTCCTTTTGACTGGGATAGACGCCGACACCCTCTACCGCATCTCCCGCCACGAAGAGGTACTTGATCTTCTGGGCGTAAGAGTTACCTGAGTTCAGCCAGTCCAGCAGCTTGTCCAGCTTTTCTTCCATCGTGTCCTTGCTACCGAAGTGTATGTCGGATATGAAGGCCGCGTACACTTCCTCCGACGTGCTCTGTATGTCATCAGGCAGAGGTACGTCAGGCCATACTATGCGGTCGGCGAATATTATATCGTCTCCTAGCGATCCTTTCACACCTATAACTTCGTCCTGGACTATATTCGCTCCATCCTCTTCCTCGGCCAGTACTTTCGTCTCCCCGCTGGGGTCCTCCATGTAGACTATGAACTTTCCCTTGGAAGTCTTGTACTTGTCCTTCACTATCCCTACCGCAGCCACCTCCTCTCGCTCCTCCATGTCTTCCAGTCGGGAGATGGATACAGCGCTCTGGATCTCTCTCCGCCTAAGAAGCAGCGATTTTATCTTCTCATACCTGTCGTTGTAGAAATCCACGAAGTCCTGGACGTCCCTCTTCTCCTTCTCCATCTCGATCTCAGTTATCACATCGACAGAACTTTCAAGGGAAACGTCCCCTGACTCGAGGTTGTCGATCAGTCTCTCGTTCACGACCATCGGAGATGGGGAAAGGTTCTTTATCTTCTCAATATGGTTCTCCTCCAGCCTATCAACCGCCTCCGGCTCCACGATACAACCACGAGAAGTGAGCTCCTTCACCGCTTCCTGTCTATCCATCACTCAGTGCGCCTCCTTCCATGCGGTGGTAGGCTTTTGGAATCATTAAAAGTCACAGGTAGAGGGTCTCCTCCAGCATGTCTTCGAGGTCATCCTGCGCGTTGTCTGAGAGGTCTACAGATATCTGTCGTGTCCTCCCGTGCCTCCCCTTGGAGACCACCTCTCCGTTTATCACTCCAAGCATGTCGAGCTCCGCTATGAGGTCAGATACCCGTCTCTGCGTGAGAACTTTCACACCGGCATCGTTCGCGTACTCTTTGTATTCTGAATAGATGTCTCCGGTCGCCAGTTTGCTTCCCTCTTCGTAGTTCTTCAGGACGACGTATAGCAACAGCTTGGACTGCTTCGGCTGTGAACGGATCGTCTCCTTCAGCCGGTCCTTCTCTATCTTCTCCTGCGCCCGGTCGACGAACTCGATAGTCGCCTGGGACTCGTTGGATCTCTCGGTCAGTTCCCCTGCAACACGTAGAAGGTCCAGAGCTCTACGGGCGTCACCGTGCTCGGACGCGGCGAGAGCCGCACACTTCGATACCACTCCGTCCGCCAGGACATCGTCGTGGAACGCGTCTTCCGTTCTCTGCAACAATATCTCTTTCAGCTCCAGTGCGTTGTAAGGTGGAAAGATTATCTCCTCCTCAGACAGCGAAGACTTGACACGCGAATCCATGTACTCTGTGAAGTTCAGGTCGTTAGATATCCCGACTATAGAGACCTTGGTGTCTTCCAGATCGTCGTTGATCCTGGTCAGGTTGTAGAGGAAACTGTCTCCTATCTTCTTCACCAGCGCATCGATCTCGTCCAGTATGATTATCACCACGTCCTCCTCTCCTTCTTCCAGGGCCGTGAAGAACCGGTCGTAGACCTCATCAGTAGGAAGACCTGTTGAAGGGACTTCCTCTCCCAGTTCCCTTGCCAGCTGCGCGCTAAGCCGGTACTCGGTGTCGGCCACCTTCTTCATCTTGCAGTTGACGTGGACTATCTTGAGGCTCTCTTCCGACTTCTCTGCAGCTTCTCTTAGTTCGCCTGAAACATGTTTGACACAGAGTGATTTCCCTGTGCCAACAGTCCCGTACACAAACAGATTAGAAGGATCGTCTCCTTTCAGGGAGGGTGCCAGGATAGATGCCAGCTCATCGATCTGACTGTCCCGGTGGAGGATCTCGTCTGGTTTGTAAGAAGTATCAAGCAACTCCTTGTTCTTGAATACGCTCTCCTTCTCCAGATATTCCGAAAACATCTGTTGGAGCTGTTCGTCCCCCACGTTATTCCACCATCATCAGAAGTGTGACCGAATCAGTTTCAAACGTTTAAATCTGTTTTGCAAAAGAACTTTCCCCCACCACCCCTTCATTTCCATTGGAGAATTAAAACAACACATCATACAGATAACAGTGTTATATAATGTTGTTAATACCTGTTGTGTATCTGAAACTAGTTTCCACCCGAAACAAAGGTGTTGGGGTCCTGTCGCTTTGATCATCAATAGATAAAAAGATTCCGAACGTTCGGACAACCATGGAAAGGGCCTTCGAGACACTTGAGAACTCGGAAAGACCTCTCTCCACTAACGAAGTGGCGGACCGCCTGGAGGTCGACTGGCATACTGCAAAGAAAAGGCTCGAGAAGTTGGTGAACAAGGAAAAGGCTGACCGGAGCGAGGTGTCGAACCGATTGACTCTCTACTGGGACCGAGAGATCCCGTTCTAGATCAGCGGGAAACTGATCCCGGCGTAGTACAGTATCGTAGGTATTATGAGAGAAGCCATGCAGTGACTTCTTTTCACTTTTGATGACGCCGCCATCAGACCTATTCCTGTAGATGAGGCCAGCACAAGGAGCCCGAACCACCCGTTGAGCAAGTAACTGCCCACGATAACGAAACCTATAACGAAGTACATCAATTTCTTGTAGTCCAGTCTCTGGATGTAAGATGCGGCTTCTCGTCCTATCCGCCGAGTTACCATGGCGCCTGTCCCGATACCGACCATACACATTCCGACCACCTGAAGTATGGTGTGAAGAGTCACCTCCGGCATGACCTGCTGGATAGCGACGGCGGCACCACTCCTTGGGTTCCCTATAACATATAGGGCGATGAGAGAGAAGAAAAGGTCTGCCGTGGTTATACCCCCCATAGTGACCAGGAAGTCCTCTATACCGGTATCCCCCATTTCTTTCACGAGAAGCGCGGACTGTGATGAGCCGAGTCCAGGCAGGAAACCAGCCATAACTCCGGCGAAGAACCCTAGAAAGCCTCCTTTAACCGTCTGGTCGACATTGACAGGTAGACTCCGCCCCTGCGAGGGTGCACTTCCCCCTTCCAGGATACCTGTGATTATGACTGAGAGCCCGAACATGCCGGCGAAGAGAGGGAAGAGTACGTACTGGGTATTAGTTATAGGAGAATTGAGCGCCGCTAAACCAAGCAATGCGGACAGAACAGTGACCAGTACAGCGCCTGTCCTGTTCTCCTCCTTCCAGATCATGTAGACCACGACTGTTAACAGTAGAAAGTGCATGTAGTTGGATAGGAATCCATAAAGAGGCGGGATCATGAGGAACAGAAGGGGTAGAGATATGAGCGCGATGAGAGAGGACAGGAGTCCTCCATAGACTGTCAGTTCTACGGCTTCCAGCCCCCTTCCTTCCTGAAGCATGCTGTGTCCGGGGAGGACGGAAAGCGCTGTTTCCCCTTCAGGCGCTCCGACGAAAACTGAAGGTATGAAGCTGACGAACGTGTGTACTGTAGCCATTCCGGTGGTGAAACCGAGGAAGATAGAGACATCCACACCCGTACGGAAATACAGGGGTAGAAGGAGGAAAACAACCGAGTTAGGGTGGAGGCCGGGCAGGAGACCGGTGACGATGCCCGCACCCATACCGAAGAACATAGGCCCCAGGAGCTCGAGCATGCCTCTTCCTGTCCCCGGATGTCTTTAGAACCCCTACAGATTTCCATTCCCTGTGTCTATGGAACTTGTAACAGATTTTGACTGATGTGGAAAGACACCGATCCAGACCTCGAGTGTTTTTAAAGCTGTAGAATGTGAAGTTTCCACAAGACGATGTTCGATCCTTCCAACATGGAAAAGATGATGAAGCAGATGGGGATGGATATGGAGGAGATGGATGCGGAGAAAGTGACCGTGGAGACCTCCGACGGTAAGGAGCTGGTCTTCGATTCCCCCCAGTTGAACAAGATGGAAGTGCAGGGGAAAGTCCTGTTCCAGCTGCAGGGAGATTACCAGGAGAAAGATGAGGGAGACGAGGAGGACGTCGAACTTGTGATGGAGAGGACAGGTGCTTCCCGCGAGGAAGCTGAAGCGGCTCTTGAGGATAACGACGACCTGACGGACGCTATAATGTCGTTGGATTGACTTTTTCTTCTATTCCATGTACTGCAGGACGCGGGCGTAGGCCGGTCTGGTGATCCCTACCCCGATCAGGATACCTACTATAGTGGTGACCGCGAAACCCGTGATCGTCCCCGCACCGATCTGGGTCAGGGGCAGCATAGCGCCGATGGTGGAAGCGGCACTCGTGAAAATGATGAAGAACGCGCGCTTGAACCTCTTCTTGAAGCTCATCCTCGTCCGTTTCCCTCTCTCGTCCGTGATGATCACCTGATCGTCAACCCCTGTACCGATCGCGGCGATTATACCTGCTATCGACGGGATGTCGATGGTCCATCCTACGGCCGCGGCGAAACCGAAGATCATGATCAGCTCTGAGAACCCGGTGAGTGAGAGGGGGATAACGATCTTGGGATCTCTATACCGTATGAAGATCACGAGAGCGACGGAGAGTATAGCGACTATTATAGCGAGGATCGCGGACTGCAGGAACTGTTTTCCAAGGGTTGGAGAGACGCGTGTTGTCTGTTTTATCTTGATAGGCATCGGAAGAGCGCCCGACTGGAGGACGGACTTGAGCTTGTTCATCTCCGTTACTGCTTCCCCTCTTGTCGATTCCCCACCGGTTATGACTGGCTGCTGGACGAGCGAGTCCTGGAAGGTGTTCCTGATGTTCAAACCACTGATACGCTCCTGATCGAGGTAAAGGACTAGCTTGGTGTTCTGCTGTGTCGCAGGGTCGAGAAGATATCTGCTGCCTCTATCCATGTTCTGGGCGATGTCCTGGACCCTCTCGGCCGCGGTCTCAGTGATTGAGACCTGGAACTGGAACTGCCAACCGTCTTCTGTCTGCTGGAACCCTGAGGCCTGGCTGCTTATATCAACGCCGAGCATGTCCTGCCCAGAGAACGCCAGAGGGGAGATAAACGCTCCTTCATCAGTCCTGTTTGTGTAGGTGAACTGTATATTCTCGGGACCCCGGCTGACGTTGAACGTCCCGCCCAGTTCTACGGTCTCACCGTCAACTATCAGTGTATCGCCATCGAGTTCGGTCGCGTACTGTTGGTCGCCAAGACTGATGCTGTCACCGTCCTGGACTGTGAACGGTATGCGGGCCTCGAACCTCCCTGTCCGGTTTATGAGTTCCTGCAGGTCGGAAGTTTCGGCTCCGGCCAGTTCTATCTGGATATGGGTCTCTCCCGCCACGTCTACAGGTCTGATTTCCATCTCCTGGAGACCGAAAGCGCTTATCCTGGTACGGAGGGTGTCGATTATCTGGTCCACGTCCTGCGACGTGACGTCACCTTCCTCTGGTTGCGGTTTGATGAGAACTCTCGCGCCCCCCTGGAGATCCAGCCCCTGCTTGATGTTGGTGTTGAGGACAACATCCCCGTTTTCGTTCTTGGTGTAGGGGTTGGTGGGGTTGAATATCAGGAGGAACGATACTAGAAGCGAGAGTATCAGGAACCATATCCTCCAGTCTTTCTTCATGCGCCCCCATTCCATCAGAGATCACTCTCCACGTACCATTTGAGTATGAACGCGTTTCCAAGCCAGGTTATCGGGAGGTCTGCGAAAAGCCCTATTATTATTACGGAAGATATCTGGTCGAGTGTGCCTGCTGGGGATACCACATAGAGAGCAGTGAAAGCTGCTATGGCTGCGAAGGTCATCGTCGAACCTGTAAGAACTGAGTCCCATATCCTGTCGTCCAGGTCCTCCTTCTTCTGCTTTAAAACCCGGGTCGACAGGAGGATATCTGTATCCACGGAGTAACCGAGCAGCATCAGGAGGGCTGCGAGAGCCCCTAGAGAAAGATCGATACCGAGTATGGACATACCCGCCATCGCGACAAGTATATCGGTGAGAGCAGCGAATATCACTGCGAGTGACGGTACGATACTCCGGAATGCTATGAAGATAACCGCAGACATTATCAGGATAGCGACGAGAGCTGCCAGTTGAGCTTCCAGGAAGAACGCGTCCCCGACCGAGGGACCGAGACTGCGGATGCTGAGTCCTCCCGACTGGTAAGAGACCCCTGCTTCTTCTAGCAAGCGTTCTACCTCGTCCTGCTCGTAGACCTCTGTGGTCGTAACCACGATCCACTTGTTACCCCCTCCAGTCATGGTACGAGCGGAGGATTCCGGCCCGAAGATGCCTTTAACCTTGTCTGCCGTAACGCTCTCTTCCACAGGTATATGGATCTCAGAACCGCTGGTGAAGTCTATACCTTTCTGCACGACAGAGCCCGTGTTAACATAACTGTATCCTAATATAGATACTGCGAGGATGAACATGAAGAGCGGCACCACCAGAATCTTCTTCGGGTGCTGGTAGATCCTGTCGAAAACCCCTCTCAGACTATAGTCCATAAAGTGGGAAACCCTCTTGACAGGTATCTTGTCGGGAACGAATAAATTTAAAGGTGGCAGCGGTGAAAGCACGGTATGGATACCCCGGATCTCAGGGAGAAGGTTGAGTCGTTCAGAGAGAAAGAGCCCAGAGAGTTGCTGCATGACTCCCGTTACGGCCTTCTTCTCTCAGCTGTTTTTGCGTTCGCTCTATGGATAAGGATGATCCCGGAGAACGGGATGCAGTACCTGCAGGCGCTCGACCCGTATATGATAGCGAGGCTTTCGGAGGCTATAGTGTCGGAAGGGCAGTTACCCCTGATAGATGCCTGGCGCTACTTCCCGTACCTTACACCGACTTTCCAGCTCAATCTCGGAGATATCGTGATACCTGCATACCTCTACCATCTCGCGTCCCCGTTCATGGACTTCATGACCTGGGCCCAGGTCTATCCCGCGCTTTCAGGAGCTATGATGGTCCTGGCTATGTATTTCATCGGTAAGGAGCTGTTCGGTAAACAGGCGGGTATCCTGGCGGCGTTCTTCCTGGCGACCGCACCCGCGGTACTTCACCGTTCTTCCGCGGGCTGGTTCGAGAAGGAGCCGTTCGCGGCCTTCCTGATGTTCACCTCGATATACTTCTTCACGAGGGCCTGGAAGCGGAAGGAATGGTTCTCCGGCATGGCGGCGGGAACCGCTCTAGGTATAGCACTGACGGTCTGGGGAGGTGCAAAGTTCCTGGTGCTGCTCTACCCTCTTATCGTATTCCCTGTCGCTTTCATCGATGAAGATATAGAGAACCTCCTGATCGCGTTCACACCGACACTGATCCTCGGCCACTTCATAGCTGCGATCTTCAACCCTTCCAGGTGGAGCGTCCCGAACGGAGGTCTGGTGGTAGGCCTGGGAGTTCTCGGGATGATCTGGATACGTTATTACGTGGAGGAATACGAGGTCCTGGAAGAAGGCCAGCTGAAGTACGTTGTCCCTGGCCTGACAGGTATCGGAGGACTTCTTGGGTTCCTTTCACCACTCTATTCGCAGAGACTGGCGGGTTATGTCATGTCGTTCGTCAGTAAGGCATCGCAGGGTTCTGCGGATGTCGTAGGAGGTACAGTGGCAGAGAACCAGGCGGCGCAGGCTGGACAGATAATAGGTCAGATCGGGGCGTTCAGGTCCCAGCAGGTCCTGCCATCGGGGATTGCGTCTGTATCTGAGTTCTTCAGCGGCTGGACGTTCTCCCTGATAGGCACATCGCTCCTGATAGCAGTGATCGCAGGGATGCTGATAAAGAAGTATTCGAGCAAGGATTCGTTCGTTCCCCGGGCAGGATACGTGGCCTTCGCGATCTCTTTCATGGTTTTGTCGGCTTCCCTAGTGCTTATGCTTATTAAACCGCAAACTCTGGAGTCCGTGGTGGCCGCATTCTTATTTTCCACAGTGGTGGCTCTTGTCGGTACAGTGTTTTTCCTCCTGTTCCCTTCGGAGGAGATTTCACCGGATGAGAGATGGTATCT
>JALIDP010000030.1 GCA_022865215.1 Candidatus Nanohalarchaeota archaeon QJJ-7
CTACCGACCTCATTTTTTATGGCTGGAACTATTTCGAGGCTATAGAATGGATGGGTAGAGTTTCCGATACTCCCGGGACTGCCAACCCCTGGATCTTCCTTCTCCGGCTGATAGCCTGCAGGTTCATCGGTTGGTTTTGTATCGTCTGGAACTTGAGGATGTTCTGGATCACGACCACCTTTATGATGGTTAGACATGAAATCACTCGTTCTGCAGAACTGAATAAAATCTTATAAATCAATTGTTTACTGGAGGATACTAAAAATACGTTCAAGGCTCCCGGGCGCTCTCCCAGGCCATCTCGAACATCGGTCCTAGAGCCTGTGTGGCGGCATGTTCGGACCGGGACCAGAACGCGGTGTCCTGGGTCGGATGGGTGTCATCGTCTGTCAGAGAGAAGATAATGTTCTCCTCGTCCACGATATGGAACCGGGTATCTGGTTTCTGATCCATGTCATCGTGCATGTGACGGACCTCTGCAACTTCTGATATCTCCTCGAACTCGTCTTCGTTCTCACCAGTAACAGGTGCGAGTATCCTGACATTGACGCCGTTCTCCTTAGCGTCCCTCAGATCGTCCATGTGATTCTCGTGGACGTCCGAAAGACCGTCCTCTGTGGTCATTATCTTTATCTCGCTCTCCGCGTTGGAGAATGCGTTCCCTGCGTGCTTGAACACGTTGTATCGTCCTTTAACGGTGCCTGTCATCTCCCCGGGCTCGACACGTTCCACGCCCTCGTTGTATAGGTCCTGCAGTTCCTGGACTGCGGTGGTATCCTTGAACCTTTCGACCTTGTCTATCTTCTCCTCCATCTCATCTCTGTGGAGGTCCTTAACATTCTCAAGCGCTTCCTCCGGAGGAACCGCAACGTACTGCATCGGCTTCGAAGGCTTCAGGATCGCGAAACCCTTCTCGGCCAGAGACTCCAGAACATCGTAAGCACGGGAACGCGGGACATTGGTCATCTCGGATAACTCGCCAGCGGTAGAAACACCTCGAGATATCAGTGCGGAGTAGATTTTCCGCTCATACATGTTCAGTCCTATGTCCTCCAGAGCGTCTAGAGTCTCCTGGCTTGCGACCATGTTAGCACCTTGTCGTGTTGAACTTTTCCTTATGGCTGTTTATTAACCTTTCCCAGCCGAAACCTGTTTGTTTGTTACTATAAAGTAAGAATATACTTTTTTATACCTCAGCCCTGCTGGGACTCGTACAGTTTCTCCACTTTTTCCAGCTCGTTAGCATCCTCAGGGTCCATGTTCTCTCTTACCCGTACGAGACGGGGGAACCGTAAGGCGTAACCGGACTCGTACTTCGGACTCCTCTGGATCTCCTCGTAAGCGGCCTCCACCACCACCTCCGGCTTTAAATCGACTTGCCTCCCCTCTTCTTTCACGATAAGCGGTTCCAGCCGGTCGGTCATCTCCTGCAGCTGCTCGTCCGTGAAACCTGTAGCCATCTTCCCGACAGTCTTTAGCTCGCCGGTATCTTCTTCCATACACGCCAGCTTGTAACTACCCAGCCAGTCGCTCCTCCGGCCTTCTCCCCAGTCCGCCTCCACTATAACGAGGTCGAGAGTCTCCATAACAGGTTTCAGCTTGACCATGTATCCCACGCGTGAACCTGGTTTGTACCTCGCGCCCATGTTCTTGAGCATGATACCTTCCTGTCCCTGGTTTAACGCCTCCTGGTAGAACTTCTGTGCCTCCTCCATATCGGAGGTCTCCAGATGGTGCGCCAGGCTGAGCCCTTCACTCTCCCCTATGATATCTTTCAGTCGTCCCCACCGCTCTTTCTGTGGATCATCGAGCAGGACCTCCCCCTCCACCTGTATGGCATCGAAAAGGTAGACTGTTACAGGGATCCTCTCCACCATCTCCTGGATATCGTATTTGCGCTTTATCCGCTTGGAGAGCTTCTGGAATGGTACAAGACTGCCGTCCTCTGGATTGTAGGCGACCGTCTCACCCTCGATTATACACTCCTCTGCCTCCACGTTCTCTTTCACCGTTCTGACGATATCGGGGAACTGCTCGGTCACGTCCTCCAGGCGGCGGGAGAACACCTTCACTTCTTCCCCTTTCTTGTGGATCTGGACCCTGAAACCGTCATACTTGTACTCCAGTGCAGCCAGACCGTCCTCGTCCCCTACGGTGTCGAAACCGTCCTCCATGGACTCGGTCTTCCGGGCCAGCATCACCTTGACCGGCCGGAAGATATCCATCTCCATCTCCTCCAGACCTGCGATCCCTTTTTCCTCAGCTGTTCTAGCGACCCTTCCAAGATCTGTCGAAACGTCGTACGCGTGCTGGACCGATTCTTTCAATTTTTCCGCCCATTCCCTGTTGTCTTCCAGAACGACGAGATCGTATCCCTCTTCCCTCCATAAATCATCCAGATCAATCTCTTCTGTGTCCAGGAACTCCACCTCGTTCTCCTCCTCGAAGCTGTCCCAGAGCCCATAGTCGGTGACCTCGTTTTCAAGATTCTCTGAGATAGCAACCCTCAGATCCTCATCTTCCAGTTT
The DNA here is from genome assembly GCA_022865215.1 of Candidatus Nanohalarchaeota archaeon QJJ-7. Lineage (GTDB taxonomy): Archaea > Nanohalarchaeota > Nanosalinia > Nanosalinales > Nanohalalkaliarchaeaceae > JALIDP01. The sequence goes on from JALIDP010000030.1 coordinate 2,529, forward strand.
CCGGGTGAAACCGTTACCGTCCACCATCTCGGCAAAGAATGCCTTGACTATCGCATCTCTCACCAGGCCCTCCCCTACCCCGACCCGCAGATCCTCCAGGACAGTCCTCACGAGATACTTCGCCTCTTCAGGCGACGAGAACGTCACCAGTTCCGCTATCCTCCCGATCTTCTTGTCCTCGCTCCCTTCTCCTTCCATCGCAGCGATTTTCTCCAGGTTCTCCTGTACCGATGCAAGGTCCAGTTCCTTCTCCTGGAGTGTCGCCTGCTTCTTCCCCTCGACAAAATCTGCAGCGACGTCTCCGAGATCACCTGTCTCACGCCACTCGTCCTCGACCGCCTCTTCCGTGTTGCCTGTGGCTCTCGCGATAGCTTTCACCATGAGCTTGGAGCCGATCCCCATGTCGAGGTCCTTCCACGCTGGGAACGCACGTCCCATGGAGAGATGCCCGAGAACTTCAAGGTCTGCGGGTCCAGATTCTCTGAACAGCTCGGCGAGGACACTGCTCTTCTTATCGGTCGACTGGTTCGATTCCAGCTCCTGGTAGGTTTCGACAACGTGAGAATACTCCATAGTGTAAAAGGAGTGGGGAGAGAATAAAAACGATTCGGCTCGATCCTCGTTACTTATTTATTCTTCGTTCCCACATCCAGAGTTATGGACGTCCTAGAGGCCATCACCTCGCGAGTATCCATCACCTCCTACAGGGACACGGGCGTGGACCGCCCCAAGGTCGCCCGACTCCTCGAAGCGGCGAGATGGGCTCCTTCTGCGGGGAACATGCAGGTATCGGAATATGTTATAGTTGAAGATGAGGAACTGCTTGAGAAGCTCTCCGAATACGCTCACAACCAGTCGCATATCCGCGAGGCTCCTTTCGCGCTGGTTATACTGGCAGATATCGAGAAGGCGGAGAGGAACTATCCTGAGAGGGGCGAGCTTTACGCGTTGCAGGAAACAGCCGCGGCGATGCAGAACGTGCTTCTAGAGGCGCACAACCAGGGTCTTGGAGCTGCATGGGTCGGATCCTTCGACGAGGAACAGGTAGGGGCGCTTCTCGAAGTCCCTGAACGGTTGAGACCGGTCTCGATCGTGACAGTCGGCCACCCTGACGAGAAGCCCGAGCAGCCCCACAAGTACGATATAACCAACATCACTTACCAGAACAAGTACGGGAAACGCGTCCACCCGATGTACGAGAAAGTCACCTGGAAGGGGTTGCGGCATTACGGTAAGAAACTGAAGAAGATGATGCCCTAGGCCTCGAGAGCTTTCTCCACATCTTCCGCTGTTACACTTCCCCTGCCTGACATCTTTACCGCGTCCCCTGCCACTTCTTCTGCTATCTCCTGCGCGGACTCTCTCATTGCTATCACTGCGTTCTCTCCCAACCTGTCCGCACCTGCACTCCTCATCACCCGTTCGACAACTGCAAGAGGTAATTCCATATCCCACGGGTTCGATGCACCTCTTTTATACGTTTGGACACGTCCTGGTAAACATGCCCGAAAAGGTCCTTGATGCGAACGTCTTTATACACTCTACAGGCCTTAATATGAGGTTTGAAGAGGCAGTGACTGTTCCATCTGTGAAGCAGGAGCTGGAGTCGGAGGAAGCAAGGGAGAGGTACGAGAATTCTGATATCGATGCGTACCGTCCTGGAGAGGAGAACGTGATGAAGGTGAAAGAAAGAGTGGAGGAGCTTGGGGACGAGCTTTCAACTGCTGATATCCGGGTGCTGGCGCTGGCACTGGAACGGGGTTCTACTGTTGTTTCAGACGATTACGGGGTACAGAACGTCGCATCATCTCTCGACATCGAATACGAAGGGTTCTCACAGGGAAATATCGATAAGGAGATGGAATGGAAGAAAATCTGTTCCAGATGTGGTGAGGAGGTAGAGGGTGGTAGCTGTGGGAGATGTGGAGGGGAGCCGGAGCGGGTTCCAGCAGAAAGCTAGGATTCAGCTGTGTTCCTCCAAGTATTTCATCGAAAGCATGTCTTTAGCGATAACGAGGATGATGGGTCCCAGGATTATCCCTTTGAACCCCAGGACCAGTGGACCCATTATGAAACCTGCGAACAGGAGCAGCGGGTTCTCTTCTGTCTGGTGTGCGGCAAGGTAGGGGCGGAAGAATACCTCTGGAAGGACATTAAGGACTATGACTCCATAGGCGAATAGCATGGCCCCGATCCAGAACTGGTCGAGCCCTATATAGAGTAATGAGAGAGGGATATAGACCATGGGTGCGGATACTATGGGGAAGAAGGCGAATATTCCGATTATCAGTCCCCATCCCCAGTAGAAATCCACTCCCAGGAGGAAGAAACCTACAGTAGCGAGGAGTCCAACAACAGCAGCGACTGCTAGATAGGTTATGAACACTCCTCTCAGCAACCTGTCGATCGACTGGATTATTATGACAGCGAGCTTTCTATAGTAGTCAGGTAGCTTCCCTATAACTTCGAAGGTCTGTTGCTTCCACTTTTTACCGTCCTTCACGAGGTAGGCCGCGACGACGAAATATATCACGAGATGGATCAGGATCGCAGGGACCTCTGTAAGCTGGGAGAGTACGATGCTACGACCTCTTGTAAGAGAGTTCTCTATGACGTTCTGGAGGGACGTTGATAGAGACTGTGGAAGGTCGAAGAGCTCTATAAGGAACGATGCGCTACCGGAGAGAACCTCTGAAAACTGTTCAACGATATCTATCATCGTGGGTATACTGGTAAGCAGGAAGTACGCAAGTCCCATCACGAACCCGGCAAGGATGAGGATAACTATGGTATTGGTCACCTTCCTGTTATCCAGATAATCGTCGATCCTATCGGCCAGGTAGTGCAGGAGATACGCGGTGAATCCTGCCCAGAGGAGAGCATCTGAAAAGGGCCAGAGGATCCAGAGAGCAAGGAGTCCGCTTAAAGCAGCTGAAACAAGAAATACGTGCTCGTTCCTCATGGAGTTTAATCCCGTAGAGCGCTATTTATTAGTTAGTGTCAGCTTCTGGAGACCTCTATGTTACCGTCCCGCGGGATGTTGAGCTGGAGATCACCGGCCCAGTCCCGGGTGTATGCACCTTCAACCTTGACCTCGGCTCCTTCCTCCACTGCATCTATCTGCTCCTCCCACAGGGTCACCTGGATCTCGCCTGTATCGTCCTCAAGGTTCGCGACGGTGATCTTCTTCTGCCCGTACTTCCCGCTGACAACGCGCGGGGTCTCGATATCCTTTATCTTTGCCTCCAGTTCCACGTCCTCGGACTCCACTGTAAGGTCTTTGATGTCCATACCCGGACGTTCTCGCTACCAGTTAATAAAACTTGCCTTTTTACTCCACGTTTTAGAGGCTCTAGAATAGTTTTTCGGCATCTTTAGGTGTTAAATATAAAAAATCAAGTCTGAATCTCGCATACATCATACTCGATGCGGGATAGATATGGCGTCGTTAGATGAGATAGCTGAGAACTCTGCAGCTTACGTGGTGGAGGAACACCTGGAGCCAGAAGGTAGGATTTCGGATACGTTCACGACCCGGCAGTTCGCTGACGCACTCAGTTATCCGCCAGGCCAGATAAGCAGGGCGTGGAAAGAGGTTGATTTTGAGGACTACGACGTTTCCGTGGAGAAAGTAGATAGAGCGGAGAACCGGATCAGGTGGCATGTGGAGTACGACCCTGAGTCCGATGATGTTCCAGAGTTAACGGGCCCAGTAGATCCCGGGGAGGACCAGTGGGAGGAGACCCGTCATCAGTTGGAGAAATACGATATCACCATCTCCTGTTCTGACGTTCTGGAATCAGAATACATGGATATTTATACTGAAGCGCTTGAAAGCCTCAGAGAGCAGGATATGAAAGATATGGAGTTGATAAACCTGATCGCATCCCACGACCTTATTCAGGAAAATTACGATTCGGTGCAGGCCCGGTTCCGTCATGCCGCTGAACGGCTCTCTGATCTTAGGAAAGGGATCGAAGAGGTGGAGGAGCGACAGCAACAGGCGGAGGGAGCAACTAAAACCTTCCTCAGTCTTGAATAAACGTTTATATGGCTCTCACTCTGACCTCTATCCATGACTGGAGTCGAAGAGGTGGCTGAGAAGCTCCGTGAGGAGTACGGGATTCCTGAAGATCAGGACAGGCCCGAACCATTACTCTCTCTTGTCCAGGTGATCCTCTCGCAGAACACAAACGACACTAACCGGGACCGCGCCTATACCGCGTTGATGGAGAAGTACAGTTCCCCGCGCGAGATCATGGAGGCGGACACTGAGGAGCTCGCAGAGACTATCTCGGTCGCGGGACTCCACAACCTGAAAGCGGAACGGATCCAGGATTCACTGGGGATGATAGAAGAAGAGGGAGAGCTTTCCCTGGATTTCCTCGAAGATATGAGGTTGGAGGAGGCGAAGGACTGGCTTACCTCGTTACCTGGAGTGGGTCCGAAGTCCGCTGCGGTCGTGTTGAACTTCACGTTCGACAAGGCAGCGTTCCCAGTTGACACCCACGTCTTCCGTGTCTCGAAACGCCTGGGACTGATACCGGAGGACGCGACCCGGGAATCAGCCCATGATATGTTGGAAGGGAAAACGCCAGATGACAGTATCTACGAGTTCCATATCAACCTGATAAAACATGGTAGAGAGGTTTGCAAGGCTCCGGTACCTCGTTGCTCAGAGTGTTCAATGAAAGATATCTGCGACTATTACGAGGAAGATAGAGGTCCTAAAAGATAAAGAGGGTGGAGGAAGTACTTACTCTTCCTCCAGCTGTTCTGCAAGATCTTCCGGGTTCTGGGCGGATTGCTGCTGTTCCTGGATCTCCTCAACGATCTCCTGTGCCTTCTCGTTCAGTTCATCCTCGTCGATAACGTCCTCGTCGACC
>JALIDP010000031.1 GCA_022865215.1 Candidatus Nanohalarchaeota archaeon QJJ-7
ATCCCTGAAGGCCCGATCCGGACTTACACAGAATGTTCTATGACAAAACGTTTTCGTGTTTTGTCGTCCTGTTTTGTCACGACACGTGAGTCAGTCACGACTCTCTAACGACTGCTTATCACAGTTATAAGACCTTCTATAGTCAGGGTCTGGTCACACAGGGGTATGTACGGGACTCGGACAGACTCGCGACTAAACTATCTGGAGAATAGTCACGATCCATAACAGCTCAAAAAAATTTGCTCCGGGGCTGCCGCACCATAGCCAGTTACCTACCGGTTTCCCAAAAGTTCTCCTCTCGTTATTCCACGGATTCTAGGTGTTCGCTGGTTTCCGAAACCACATCTTTCTTCCCGTCCACCACCTTCTGCTTCCAAGTACCTCTCCGGAACCATAGGAACGCTATCACCGCTCCCGCGACATTGGAGATCGGGAACGCGAGCCATACACCAGGAGGCCCCTGGAGTATCGAGCCGACGTACGCGATCGGTAACCGGATCAGTCCAAGAGTTGCGATGGATATCACCGCAGCGATGGCGGTCTTACCTGCGCCCCGGAAACCGCCTGTGAACGCTCTCAGTACGCCTATGAACCCGAAGGATAGAGCCACATACCTCAGGAACTCGGCGCCGACACGGACCACCTCCGCGCTGTCCGTGAACACCGCCACTATAGGTTCAGGGTAGAGGAAGATCAGTACGCCGAAGAGGGTCTGGAGCAGGAACATGAACTTGGCAGCCAGGTAGTTCACCTCCTCCGCCCTGTCAAACTTTTCGATCCCGACGTTCTGCCCGGTCATCGTCTCCACACCCCTACCGACCGCCATCGCCGGGAGGAACACCATGGAAAAGATACGGATACCGATACCGTAACCGGAAACGACCGCAGTGGGGAAGGTCCCGACTATCGCCACCAGGAGGTTGATCGAGAGCGAGCGTCCAGTTCCTTCGACCGAGGCAGGAAGCCCCAGTCGGACCATCTTCCTGAAGAACGCGAAGTCAGGAACCATCTGCGCGAATGAGACCGTGATACCTTTCCAGCCGGACATCAGGATCCCGAAGCCTATCAGCGCCGCTAAACCCCTACAGAAAACTGTTGCGATCGCCGCACCTTGTACACCGAGCTCCGGGAAGATCCACCATCCGAAGATCAGGAAAGGGTCCAGCAACATGTTGAGTGTCACAGCCCCGAACATCAGGAGCATGGGGGTGAAAGTATCTCCGTAGCCTCTAAGGAGCGATATGAATACCGAGAACCCGAACATGAAGAACAACCCCAACGAAACTATCTCCATGTATCCTGTCGCGAGAGGTAGGACCGCGGGTTCGGCACCGAGAAGTCCGACGAGTTCTTCCACGAAGAAGTAGCCTACAGTCCCCAGGAGTACCGATGCCAGGAAGGAGAAAGTGACTGTCTGTGAGGCCGCGAAGTCCACCATATCCGTCTGGCCGCTCCCCTCGTACTGCGCAACCAACACACTCCCCGCGACCGCCAGCCCCATACCGAGAGAGATGAGGAAGAACACTAGAGGGAAAGCGAATGTGACTGCTGCGAGCGCCTCCTTGCTCACCTGCCCCAGCCAGAACGTGTCCACCAGGTTGTACGCGGTCCTCATAAGGTTGATGACCACTATCGGGAGCGACAGGTGGAACAGGTTGTAACCTACACTTCCCCCGGTAAGGTCGAGCTCCTCCTTACGCTTGAATATGCCCATGAGACAGCCAAGGATGGTGGCACAAACTTTTAATGGGTAGAAAAATTCACCGGCGGAGACTCTTTCTTCCACTTTCTATCAAATCCCTCACCCTGTCGAGATACCTGTCCGCCACCGCATAGTCGTCTCTTTCGATCGCCGCCTCAGCCTTCTCGAGCTCTCTCATAAGGGCTTCACGGTCCTTGACCTGCACACCCTGCTCCAGAAGAGAGATTATCTCTTCCATCTCCTGCTCAAGCCTCTCACCTTCCTTCTTATCCGGGGCGAAGACCTGGTAGATGACGAAACCGATGAAGAGGATTATGACCGCACCTATAACGAAAGCGAGTATCCTGAACGAGGCCCCGCCTCCGAGGAAAGTAGCTATCAGAAATCCTGCAGCCGCTGAGAACAGGAAAACTATCCCTCCTTCCAGCCACCTCATGACATCCTTATCGACCACTATCATTCACCTGTAAAGCCATCCTGGATAAATCTCTCACGGGACTGGATTAGTGACCGCAGTTGATAAGGTTTTACTCTTCCTCCATCGCGGTCTGGGGGAGGAACGTGAATAACCCTGTTTCCTGAACCCTGAAGTAGATGTAGATGGCGAGAGCAGCGATTATCACCGCAGTGAAGAGCAGTAGCGTCCATCCCGGCTCTTCCGCACCCGTCTCCTGCTGGGCGGTCACAGAAGCAGTTAAGAGTATGAAAAGCGCTGATATAGAGACGATCTTCCTCATGGAAGAGATTCATAAATAAGGGTTTAAACCGGTTAGGGTTGGAGCAACTCCAGCTCCGACTTCCAAACACGTACATTCTCCAGCAACAGACACCTTTCTTAACAGTGAGATACATGAAACTGACTATGGGCTCGAAACCTGCCTGGGCGGAAGAGATAGCTCGGGAGAGGATAGAACTGCTCTTCGAACAGGCAGAGGAAGCTTTCCCGGACCGGAAGGACCGGGCGGACAGGTACGTTGAAATCGCGAGGAACATCGCGATGACCTTCAACCTTTCCGTACCGGAAGATCACAGGAGTGACTTCTGCAGCAACTGTTACTCCTATGTCAAACCTGGACAGAACGCCCGATTGAGGGTTGAAGGGGGAGTGAAAAAGGTCACTTGCGAAGAGTGCGGAGAGACAGAAAGGCAACCTTATAGCGATTAGAGAAGTGAGAGCGCGAGGTGTAGAACGAGGCCGAACAGCGCCCCAGAACCCACGACCGGGATCGCGGGATAGAACCTCTCCGTATCTCTCTGCTGTATGACAGTCAGGAAAACGAAAAGGGCGGTTGCCGCACCCGCGATAGTAGATACCGCTGCAGCAGGACCGAATACAGGGACTATGGAAACGGCGAGCATCATCGGCATTATCACGTCACCGCCCCCCAGCATCCCTACCTTATCCCCGCTCTTCTCCATTCTCTCGCCTGAAACCGGTCTATCCCCGATCTCCTCCTTAGGGTACTGGAACCCCATCATCGTTCCGGACTCTATACCTTGCTCGGCCAGTTTGACCATGTGCCCGGTCCTGTTCACCGCGATGTAGTCGTAGACAGCGAGAAGAGCGAAGAGGACTATCGCGGCACGTAACCCGAGAACGACACCGAAAAAAGCACCCGCACCTGCGAACGGGATGACGTCCGAAAGGTTCCTGACAAGGAAACTACCGGTCCTGTACCTTGCACCTATGAGGACGAGAGCGAATGCTAAAGCGGCTATAGATGGTAAAAAGGCATCGAAGAACATCAGAGCGGTTATCACGAGGGCCGAGTTGAACCAGATTTTCACCACCAGTTCATTTTTCAACCGGTAGAGAAGCAGGAGGATACCGGTAGCAACCATCATCAGGACGAAGAATGCCGCCCCCGAGACAGGACCCTGGTAGGAGGAAGAGACCTGCTGGACTGCAGGGGCTGTATAGAGTCTTATCCCTGCCGAAAGCCCAAGGAGATTGGCTGCCAGGAAAAGACCCAGCAGAACGTAAGAAGTATCGTCCACGTCCATGCACTCGTTCCCTCACCGGTTCTATAAAGGTTTAGGGGATGAGAACCTCCGAACTTTTAATATCTATGAAAGGGAAGAGGTCTACATGGCGCTTTCAATAGCCGAAATGATAGGGATCTTCGGGAGTTTGTTTTCAGGTCTATTAACTGCTTTCCACGTTTGGAGGCTGAGAAGGGCAGGGGGAAGCCTCGATGACACCCTTGAATCTTACTACACTATATCCCTCCCTTACATTGCTCTTTCAGGTATCTCAGCCATGTTCTTCTTCACAGCGGTGACGTTCCCTTCGGTGATGGAAGCGTTCCTCAACGACCTTATACTCGTAGACCTTGCATTCCTGGGGCTCTCCCTGACATGGTTCGGCGGTACTTACAGGATCTTCGAGGCCGTAAACAAGATGTCAGAATCGTTCTTCTCCAAGAGTGAGAAAGATGATTGAAGTTTTTGTGCCTTTATTCGGTCTCGTAACCGCTTTCATCGTCCACATATACTTCTATTTCGAGGCCTATGTAAAGGATCCAGGCTTCACAGGCCTTCTAAGGACTGAAGAAAGATATCTGATGGATACTTCAGTTGCGATAGGTTCCCTCCAGATCCTATACTTCCTCTGGAGGAGTATAAACGAGCTTTTCGTGATCCGGGCCGATACAGATGCTTTACTGGGGGTCGCTGTTCTTGGGCTCTTCTCCCTGGGGATCTTTACTTACCGGTCCCTGAGCCTGCTCAACAATATGAAAAAGGTGGGGGAGAAGTACGGTTTCGATATCGATCTAGGTGATAGAGAGTGAGCATCGAGGATGAAATGGAAGAGCTGGAGGAAGGCAAGATAGGTCTCCTGATAGTCGAATCCGACGAGTATGTCAATACCAACATGGAGGTTCTAAAGTTCCTTACAGAGGAGAAAGAAGCCTTCGGGGTCTATATAACTATCAACAAGCCCTACGGGACTATAAGGAACGTTCTGGAGGAACACAGCGTGGAAACGGACAAGATGTTCTTCGTGGATGCTGTCTCACAGGAGGTCGGGGAGGACACTGTGGAGGACGACCATGTGGTCTTCCTGGACTCTCCGAAGGATCTCACAGGTCTCTCTATAGTGGTTTCGGAAGCTGTTGACTCCATGCCTGACGGGGAGAAGTTCGTGTTCCTAGATTCTCTCACCACGTTAACTGTATACAACGAGATGGACACTGTTTCACAGTTCGCGCATTTCCTCACAGGCAAGATGAGGAAGTGGAACGTCTCCGGGGTGATAATATCGATGGAGGAGGAGATGGACGACAAGCTTATCAGCCAGATCAGACAGTTCTGCGACAGGACTATAGAGGTCTAGCTGAGGGAAGAGTTTTTATTCCGGCCTTTACAGTCTTCTAACATGGCAGACGACCTCGAAAATCTTGGTTACAGGGAGCTTCAGGAGAAGGCTAAAGAAGCAGGTATAAAGGCTAACCAGTCCTCAGAGGAGTTGAGGAAAGCGCTGAGAGAGAAGACAGCCGGAGACGGTGAAGAACCCGGGAAAAGAGGGATGGACTTCAGATCGATGAAGAAGGATATCCAGGACAAGCTGGGTTCTGGAGACGATAACGGAGGTCCCTCCGATCCAGAAGTTTTGGAGGAGGTGGAACGGATATCGACAGGCGTACCCGGGATGGACGAACTTCTGGAAGGCGGTATCCCCAGAAACAATCTCGTCCTTGTGCCGGGTGGCGCAGGTACTGGCAAATCAACTTTCGGGCTCCAGTTCCTTGTCGAAGGGATGAAGAACGGTGAAAAAGGGGTTTTCGTATCCCTGGACGAGCGGCTGGAAAAAGTGAGGAGGAACGCGAGGCTGCTCGGCTGGGACCTGGAAGGGTACGAGGAGGAAGGCTTACTGAATATGATGCGGCCGGAGATGTACAACTTCGATGACCTGATAACCAAGATAGACACGACCGTAAAGAACATGGAGGCGGAGCGTGTGGTGCTAGACTCCCTGACAATCCTGGGTTCTTACTACGAGAACTCCTTCGATTTACGTAGGAAGATAATGGAGCTTAACAGGAAGTTCTCGAAGCTCGATTCTACTGTTCTTGCTATCTCCGAGATAGCGGAAGCCGAGGACGGGATATCCCGGTTCGGGGTGGAAGAGTTCGCCATGGACGGGATCATAACTCTATACTACATAAAGGAGAGGAACGTGTTTCAACGGGGTATTACTGTAAGGAAGATGAGGGGGAGCGACCATTCAACAGAGATACATCCCCTGGAGATAGGGAGAGGCGGTATAACAGTATATCCTGAGGAGAAGGTCTTCTCCGAGTTCTGAGATCAAAGCGGGGAACAGCCGTACTTGAGGACGGTATCGGATCCCCTTCCAGATTAAAAATCTCAAGTCAACAGTCACTCACATGGACTACGCCGTCCTTCTATCCGAAGAACATCCTGAACTTCCCCTGGCAGAGCTAGAAGCCACTCTGAGAGCGGACGGTATAGAGTTCGAGATCCAGGAGAAGGAGGGGAAACTCGTGTTCCTCGATGGGGACGAGGTCGAGGAAGTGGCGGACCGGCTCGCGCTCAGCTTCGAGATCTCAGAAGTTCTCCACTCGTTCCAGCCCGAGAACTACCAGAAGCTCGCCACCAAGAATCTAGAGGCGGAAGAACCTTTCTCGGTCCGGACCGCGCGGGTCGATGGGACGGAAGCGCCTGAAGAACTGGAGGAGAACGTCGGGAGGATGATCGACAGGAATTCAGATGTGGACGTGGACCTGGAGTCGCCGGGAGAGGTTTTCCGGGCCTACCTGGTAAACGGTGAGGCGCACCTCTCAAGGTTGAAGGCGGATACGGACCGTGGAGAGTTCGAGTCAAGGAAGAACCAGCACCGCCCGTTCTCCTCTCCAGTCACACTTCACCCGCGGCTCGCACGAACGTTGGTCAACCTTTCAGAGGTCGGGAGGGACGGTTCATTGCTCGACCCTTTCTGTGGAACCGGGGGGATCCTTCTCGAGGCGGGGTTGATCGGGTGCGATCTTTACGGGAGCGACGTGCAGGAGGAGATGGTGGAAGGAACGCGTGAGAACCTGGAAGCGTTCAACCTGGAAGGAGATATACGTGAAGCGGAGTTCTCTGATGCGGAAGCAGAGTTCGGCAGGCAGTTCGACGCGGTTGTGACCGACCTTCCGTACGGGAAAGCGTCTGTTACCGAGGGAGACCCGACAGAGGAATTCGTGGAGACCGCTCCCGAGCTGACCGACGGGAAGGTCGTTTTCATGTCGGATAAGGAAGAGATCGACGGACTGGAACCGGAGTTCGAGTTTTACGTTCACAGGTCGATGACTCGGTACGTCTACGTTATGGAATGAGTCCTAGGATCCGAAGTATCCTCTCAGATCTATCCTTCCCCTGTACTGGAGTAGTCCTAAAAGAACCAGCAACACTGCCAGGGCCGTGACAGGTAGAGCGGTCTGACCTGCACCGATAAGACCGGTGATTCCTGCCGGCTGATCCGAAGTTTCAGGTTCCTCGGAAG
>JALIDP010000032.1 GCA_022865215.1 Candidatus Nanohalarchaeota archaeon QJJ-7
ACCTCTTGGTACGCCTCCTCAGGGTCATCGGCAGACTTTATATGCTCCTCGACCCTGTTGAATGATGCAAAGACGTCGGAAGACACCATCTCGATACGGTCAGGCACGCCCTCCTCGCTCCTGAACCGGTCAAGATAGTTATCTATAGAATTCGCTACATCACCCCGTCCTTCCTCCCTGTACGCATCCGCGACACTGTATATAAGGTCCTCTATCTCTGCATAGGCCCGAGCTTCAGCCAAGGCGTCCTTGGCGCGCATCCGCGCATAGTGCAGTTTTAGGGGGACCTCACAATCCTCGCTCATGTGTTACTATTATATAGTGGTTACTTATAAAGTTTGTGTTTTCGCAGAAAAACAGTATAAAAAGGGATTAAACCCTCTATTCCTGAAAGAGGCGCTTTCCATAGTTTTTGGCCCTTTACCACTCTATTTAAAAGGTTAGGTTTTTAATAACCTATGGGTGGCACAATGGAATTCAAGGACCTTGTCCCGAATCGTATCCAGGATTTTTGCGGGATATCGGAGGCTAAAGATATGGAAGATGACAAAAAAGCTGCAGAACGGACACGAAACGCTGTCGAAACAAACTTCGAAGGTACCGATACAGATACCGACACATCAACCAGAGATCAGGACGAAGGAACCGATGAAGATATCGATCACGAAGACAGAACCCCTGAAGACACAGAAAGAACCTCTGAAGATACAGACAGAACCCCTGAAGACACAGAAGTTCCCACTCCGGACGTAGATCCGGAAGGACAGAGGGAAACTGTAGGAGAGGGAGAAGGTCTCGACTCCAATCAGCCGGTTGCTGAATCGAATCTTGCAGAACTCAACGATGAGGAATTCATAGAAACAATTAAGCAAGAAGCAGAAAGCCGGTTCGAACAGGATTCTGACGGCACTCCTGGCGGATTAGATCGGCAGAAAGACAGGGCTGATGAACTTCAGAAAGCGATAGCGGAAACTATCGAATCCGGCATGGAGTCCAACATCCAGGCCTCTGAAGATCATGCCAGAGAAACTCTCAAGAGAGAGATGAACAGGGAATACGACAATGAATTCGATGAGGATGGATTCGTTGCTGACAACTACGGAGACGGAGACCTGGAATCTGTCGGTGTTACAGATTTGGAAAATTCCATCATACCGAAACTCATGGAAGCGAAGGAATCCGATGACATGACGGTCTCCCTGATGGCGGAGCGGATGGCTGGAGAGGCGCAGGCACAGGCTGGGCCTCTAGAGACCGTAGACCAATACCAGCACTCCGAGGTCATCACCGCTTTGGCGAATACCAATCATTTCAAAGACATCGCAGGAGCTGAAGTCGAATCTCTGACAGACGCTATCGACCACCGCGCCCATGTATTCTACATGGCTGACGAGGTCGCCGAGAAGGTCGAAAGCTACGAGGACCGTATGGCCACTCGTGCGGAGACTGCACCGAACGCAGAGAAGAAAGAAAAGATAGAGAAAAGGAACGAAGCTCTCGTGGACGACTACAACCGTCTCCTGAACGAGATGGGAGATAGTACAGAGAGTATAGCAAACACGATAGACGACTTCTACCAGGAAGAGGTCCGGCTCGGAGACCGTCTCCAGAAGGCGAAGCAGGAGATGAACGAACTTCTCGGTCTGAAGGAAGATCTCCACTGGCTCACAACCGATATGAGGTTGAACTCCAACAGCGGTTTCGACGACAGCGATGAGTTCAAGCCTTCCTCAGGATCGGACGAAGGACGGCTAGAGGACAGGTACGACGCACTCGAGAGCAAGACCGAGAGGCTTGGAAATGGTTTCGCCGATTCAGAAGGTCTCTTCGATGTTATGGTGGAGTCAGCCAACAGGTTCAACGAAGTTCTAGGGACGGTTGACGATTGGTCTGAAGATATCTCGGCCGATCTCCCACCCAACTTCACTGACATCGAAAGGATCGACTCCTTCGCCGAAGAAGTGAAGGACGAATCCGGAGCAGTGACGCAATACGCCCAGGAACTTGGAGAGGCAGTTGAAAGTGGATACCTAGTACAGGAAGACGGCCACATCGGTCTTTCGGAAGACCTAGAGGCTGTTGCGGATTACACGCGGGAGATCCGCGAAGTCTGGGATAACGACGATTACAGCACTCAAGAGGCCTACAACAAGGTCAGCTCCTACTGGAACGGAGAAGAGTCACTGGACGATTTCGACTCCACACTCCCAGAACTGAGAGACGAGTTCGCGGCTTAAAACGCCGCGACCCTTTTTCCTTTCTTTTTATCTTTCGACCAGTCTCAGTTCTTCACCTATCTCCAGCCAGGCCCAGCCCCATACAACCGCCTCGAACGCTCGGACCAGGTCTCCTTCCTCCTCGAAGTGTTCCGCATCCTGGAGGTACGCCTCCGAGTTCTCCAGCACCATCTCCCCCTCCTCATCCATAGGCTCAACCTCAGAAATCCTTTCTTCCAATCTTTCACTCCATTTTCCGGTCTCCTCCCGCAACTGTTCCTCTGTCCCGGTCATCCTTCACCCTCCAGAGCATCCATCTTCCCTTTTAAGAAGTAGTACTGTTGCTCGTATTCCTCTCTTCCTATCTCTCCTTTCTCATACTGGTCTTCCAGCCGCTCCAACTCCCCCCTAACCTCGTCTATATCAGTCGAACCCGTCTCTCCCAGGATAAGATCCTCGTATTTCTGCGGTTCTTTCAGTCCTATGATCCTGAAAGGCTCCTCTCGACCTGTTACACTCACCTCAAGATTCCCGACATCAAAGAATTTCTCCCAGAGGGAGGTAAAAGAATGTATATCGGTCACATCCCGGTATAGAACGTCCTGCTGCTCCACCGTCTCGATCCCTTCACGTATTATAACCCTGTCCTCATGAAACTCGTACTCCCTGTGCCTCCGCCTGAACTCGATCTGCACCGTCCTCAGCAATGGTAGGAAAGCTACTAGCAGGAGGTAGTAGGTATGGAAAGGCAGGAACCCTAGATAAGGTTCACCAGCATAGATCAATCCGGCCAGGATGATAGATATAGCAGGCGGCCACAAGTAACTCGGGGTATAAACAGGTGCCAGCCGGGAAGGATGTAATTTCACGGGGAAATCCATAGTAGAGGACTTGTAGAACACGCTACTTAACTCTTTGGAGCCTCTCTTCCTCATTATCACTCATTTCTCCAGGCACGACTATAGATATAGGGTGATCGAACCGGGATATCTGAACCTCTTCCAACCCCCCTACAGCTATCTCGGCCTCACCTGTACCGAGGCCGGAACATATAACCACCTCTCCATCCCAGAAGTCCGCAAAAGCTTCCATCATACCCCCCAGAGGCATCTCCGGATCCACAAGAACTAGCGTGTGAAGCCCTTCTTCACGGTTCATTTCCACCGCCTCCAGTACAGAGGGCGGCAAATCGCCGTTCTGTAAAGTGAGAGTGGTTGTCCTCCCGAACTTGTAGAGCGAAAGCCCGGCCTCCGCCACCGCGGTGAATACAGAAGGAGCGTGCACGACTTCCGTCTCTATCCCTCTCTCTCGGGCCCGGAAAAGGATATCTTGGTGGGTTGTCGCGGCGAGAGGGTCGCCCGATACAAGGAACCCAACATCGTTCTCCTCGGCCTGTTCGAGAACCATGTCCTCGTTCTCTACACCCGTCCTATCAAGGACCTCGATCTCCGTTCCCGCCTCTTTTTCTAGCGCCTCTAGGTCGTGATCGATAGCGTTCGTGTAAATCTCAGCATAAGCTATATCAGCCTCCTTCAAGGCCTTGATACCTCTCCCTGAGATGTCTCCCTTCTGTAGACCGAGCCCTACCAGATAAAGCATGGGAGGAATACAGTCTCGATTTTTAAATCGGTAACAGGGCTAGAAAGTCTATCATGCCACTGCCCTGGGCATAACCTCCCAGTAGCCCCAGAACGAGACCTATAACCAACCACTTTATCTCGATCCTACGAGTGTAGCCAACCATACCATCAACATTCTCTCCCCCCACCTAAAAAGGTTACCTGCCTTTTTCAAGCCTCTTCGCCAGTCCTACCGGTAGACCCTCCTCTTCCACCTTCTCCTCGACCCTTCCTATATCGTACTCGACCCGGTGTATCTCAGCATCCATCGCCTTCAGATCAAGCTCCGCGTACGATGCCCTAGGATCTCCGTCACGCGGCTGCCCAACGCTCCCCGGGTTGATAACAAGAGCATCTCCCACCTCCTTCACGAAAGGTACGTGAGTGTGGCCGAGGAGGAGAACTTCGGGATCAAAAGTCTGTCTCTCCAGGAACTGTTCATTCACCCGTTCAGGGTAGATATATTCTTCTATCGGTTGTCGAGGAGAGCCATGAGCTATCAACACATCCTTTCCTTGGAACTTTTCGCTCCGGGTGTAGGGTAGAGCCTCAAGATAACGGAGGTTTCTATCAGATACCTCGCCTTTGCTCCACTGTATCGCCTCTCCTGCCTCACCCCCGAACCCGAAACTGGAGCCGATGACAAGCGCCTCGTCGTGATTCCCTCTGACCCCTATAAAATCCTTCTTCCGCGCCACATCCACAACCTCATCCGGCCAGGGGTAGTAACCTACAAGGTCGCCGCAGAAAAACGCGTCCTCGAGAGAACCAGCATCAGCTCTCACAGCCTCGAGCGCTGGAAGGTTCCCGTGGATGTCGGAGAGTACGAACACGTATCTGGATAGCCATCCATCTCTAAAAACCTTACATATCCACTGGATGCAACTGTTTTTCCACCACGCGACACTGGAAGCACATTATCGTTCACCCGGGAATATACGGCGCAGCCATAGCTGGCACCTTCTTCCCTACACAGCTCTCACAGAGCTTCCGTGATCTGCCACCTATCAGCACCTCTTTTGCTTCCGCCTTTGTCACGATTTGACCACAAATTTTGCACATCCCCACGAGTTTCACCCAATATATTATACGTATCTTCTTATTAAATACCTAACTGTGAACATTTATGCAAAAATACTTAAAATTTCCAAACTAACATCCATCTATGAATGTCGACAAGACCGATCTCGATATAATAGAAGAGCTGAAGGAAGACGGAAGAGCGTCCCTGAGGGAGCTTGCCGAGGAGTTAGACCTCTCACCTTCAACGGTCAGCAACAGGTTCCATCGACTGGTTCAAGAGGGCGTGATACACGAGTTCCAGCCCAAACTC
>JALIDP010000033.1 GCA_022865215.1 Candidatus Nanohalarchaeota archaeon QJJ-7
GATGAACGAGATGCTGGAAGATCGGGGTATCGAGGCGGTGATAAACGGTGTCCGCTGGGACGAGCAGGAGGCACGGAGCGACGAGAACTTCTTCTCACCGCGTGAAGACCCCGAACACGTGAGGATCCATCCAATCCTGCCGTTCGATGAGAAGGACGTCTGGGATTTCACCTGGAACGTGATAGTGCCTGAAGAGAACGATCTCTGGGACGGCGGACTTCCATCCGGGACTGAAGATCTTCCGGAAGGCCTTTCAAGGGAAGACCTACCTATCTCTCCGAAGTACTGGGAAGGTTTCCGCTCCCTGGGAAGTGAGGTCTCAACGGATCCGAGCGAGCAGGAGCCTGCGTGGTTACAGGACCTGGAAGGTACCGAGGAGCGGGCCGGAAGGGCTCAGGACAAGGAAGAGCTGATGGAGAAGCTGAGAGATCTGGGGTATATGTGAGCTAGAGCAGGAAGATGCTCAGAACTCCCAGCACCATCAACCCGTAGGGCACCAGGATCTTCCTGGTCAGCTCACGGGCTCCACCCCACTCAGTGTAGAATAGTTTCGATACCAGGCTGGACACGATCCCCAGGACCACCATCACTGAGGACTGGTAAACCGTCACATCACCGGCAGAAAGGAGTGTCACAGCGGATGCCACAACCGCCGTGGAGGAGGCGAACCCTCCCAGGAACGCAGCCCCGTAGCTTCCCGCTATCGCGAACTGTGTCTTCGCCAGTTCAGCCACGAGTAGGATGGCCAGGAAGAAGAAACCGAACCTGAAAGCGGCTTTGAAGGAGAAGGGAGAAGATGCCCCGAAGTCAGTTTCCTCACCGCCTTTAGCACCTCTGTAAAGGTATATTACCGAACCTGCACCCACGAGGGTGGCGACTGCTATCGGAATCACTAGAACCTCCACAGTAGAGGGCGCCAGTACTCCGGCTATAGCACCGTTCCGAACGACCATCGCGACTGTTGCAGCGACCGCACCAGCGTATGCGGGTTTTTCCAGCTTCTTCGCCTGGACCATGTGGCTCATGGTTGACACGACCGCGAGCGAACTTACCACGCCACCGAGGGCCGAAGATACCAGGAAACCGAGAGTGTCCGCCCATTTGAGCGCGACATAAGCGGCGAACTGTACCAGGAGTATGAATATGACGAACAGGAGAGCTTTCCGGAGGAAAAGTACGCCGTACGGGTCCACAGCCCCCTGAGGGAGTGCCGGGTACAGCACCAGCGCGAGGATCCCTAGCCCGACCGCGTCCGATATCTCTTCCGTCTCCAGCATGGCCATGTACTTCCTGAAAGTCTGCTTCTCCGCTAACAGGAGCACTCCGATAAGCGTGATACCTACAGCTGAGAAGTACTCCCCGTAACCGACCAGAACCCCGATAAGAGCCATCAGGAAGACGGATGAAGAGGTCGTGAGCCCTAGCGACCCCTGTTCCACCTCGACCCGGATGTACATCACCAGGAGTGAAAACATCGCCCCCATGCCGAGGTATATCATGACAGGGACTACAGAGCCAGATAATTCGGATATGAAAACAGCTACAGGGCCTGCCCCGCAGAGGAGGGACAACGTCCGTAACCCGGCATACTTCTTCTCCGGAGCTCTCTCCCTTTCCAGACCTACCAGTGCACCGAGTGCGAAGGCGAGCACCACCTGCTGTAGCGTCTGGACCTCGAGCATATTCCTGTTTCCTCCTTGTCCGCCTTAAACGTTGCTCCTCCCAACCTATTAAATATTACAAGGTAATACATCGACATGGTCAAGGAGCGTATCTCCCTCACCCTGGACAGCGAGGTGGTCGAAAAACTGGACCGGAAGCTGGAGGATGAAGGCGTGGAGAACCGCTCCCAGGGCGTGGAAAGGTTCCTGGAGGACTACCTGAAACAGGAATCGGTCTCCACCGCAGTCGTTCTCGGGGGCGGGAGAGACAGCTCCTGTCTCATCCCCTTGAACGGGAAACCTGTTATAGATCACACTCTTGACCTCCTGGAAGAGGCAGGAGCCGATAAAATCGTTGTCAACACCGCTGATCCTGAAGTTAGAGAACACCTCAAGGGGGAAGATATAGAAGTGTTTTTCGAGGACGAACCTCTCGGGACTGCCGGAAGCCTGAGGGAACTGGAGGACGATATCGAGGACTCGTTCCTAGTGATGAACGGGGACGTACTGTGCGAGGTGGATATCGAAGACATGCTGCAGGCCCACAGAGACGGTGAAGGGATCGCAACAGTGGCTCTGACGACAGTCAAGGACGCTTCTCCTTACGGGGTTATACGGATGAAAGGAGACCGTATCGTTGGCTTCCAGGAGAAGCCAGAAGAGGCGGCGTCACATCTCGTGAACGCTGGCGCCTACCTCCTGGACCCGGAGTTTCTGAAAAGGATACCTTCAAAAGAAGAAAAGAGAGAGGTGGATATAGAGACCCTGTTCGAAACACTGGCAAACGAAGGGCGTCTGAACGGATACGTCTACGAGGGCGAATGGAGGGAGGTAGGATAAGATGAACGAACTAGATAGAAAACTTGAGGCATTCGAACGAAGTGAGAATGGAACTCACGTACTTCCCAAGGAAGTACGTTCGAACACTTTTCCTGAGGAAAAGTGTGATGTGATGACCTTGAAGTGGAAGTCACCTGCTTCCTGTGGAAGTAGGTTCGAACAGCGTTCCAAAGGAACGATGTGGGAGGCCTCTTAAGATGAAAGCACTAGTCACAGGCGGAGCAGGTTTCATAGGCAGCAACCTCGCGGTCAAGCTCGCGGAGAGCGGTCATGACGTGGTTGTCCTGGACGACATGTATCTGGGAACGAGAGAGAACCTGGAAGGGTACGAGGACAAGATCCAGATTATAGAGGGCGATGTCCGGGACCGGGAGACGGTTAGAGAAGCGTGTGAAGGGGTCGACGTTGTCTTCCACGATGCGGCAAGGAGTTCCGCACCGATGCACAAAGATGAACCTGTGGAAGGCACGGATGTGAACGTTCTCGGTTTCATCAACGTCATGGAGGAGGCGCGGGAGAACGACTTCAATGTCGTATACGCATCCACCTCTTCAATGTACGGAAGCGTGGAACCGCCGCATAAGGAGGATTCGGGAGAAGAGCCTGTCAACCTCTACTCCGCGTCCAAGATGTCTCGGGAACTGTACGCGACAGTCTATCACAGAGCTTACGATATCGACGTTATCGGGTTAAGATACTTCTCAGTTTACGGTCCGAGAGAGAAAGCGAAGGGACAGTACGCCAACCTTATCAGCCAGTTCATGTGGAAGATGATGGACGGAGAACGGCCAGAGATCTGGGGCGACGGGAGCAGGACGAGAGACTTCACGTACGTCGGGGACATCGTACGCGGCAACATCAAGGCGGCGGAATCCGATGTATCAGGTGAAGTTGTGAACCTCGGGACAGGTGATGAGACGAGGCTGGACGAGCTCGTGGATATGCTGAACGAGGAGCTCGAAACCGATATCGACCCGGTCCACACCGAACACCCGAAGAAGAACAAGGTGATGAGGACGAAGGCCGACAACTCGAAGGCGAAGGAACTGATCGGGTGGGAGCCTCAGATAAACATCGAAGAAGGTATAAAGAAAACAGCGGAATGGTACAGGTGATGGGAATGGAAGACATGCCGTGGGGTGCGGAAGAACTGGTGATGACCTCCGAGATGGAGTTCGGAGGGGAACTCGGGACGCTGGCGCTGAGAAAGGTGGCTATCGATCGGGACGAGATGACAGCCTACCACTTCCACAGGCACAGGAACGAGCTGGTTTATGTGGAGGAAGGCCTCCTCGAGATAAGGCTGGAAGACGACTACATCGAACTCGAAGAGGGAGAGACCTTCTTCATCGAGGCCGACGAGATGCACCAGTTACAGAACATCGATAACCAGGTCGTGAGACTTTTAGAGATAGGTTTCCCGTTCGACACGGAAGACGTTGTCATGGTGAAGGATCCTTACGAGGATCATAGATAGATTCATATACTTCTTCTAGTCGGTTACCAAAATTATCCCAACTATATTTCTGAACGGCTCTCTCTCGGGCTTTTAATGATAGTCGCTCAAGAAGGTCATCGTTCCCAGCAAGTTCATCAATAGCTTCTTTTAGTTCTTCAACGTCCCCCGGAGGGAATAATGCCCCTACGTTCTCATCGATTATAT
>JALIDP010000034.1 GCA_022865215.1 Candidatus Nanohalarchaeota archaeon QJJ-7
CGTCCAAGGATCTGAATCTGATGTGTATGGTTCAAAAGATCCAGGTCCCAGAAACTCATCGTCGTTCCCGTCGAACTCCAGCGCCTTCCCTCTCTTCCCGTCCGTCCATCCTGAATCTGCGTTGAAGTCGAAGTTGTTCAAGGTGCCGTCATTACTTCCCGCAGTATCGTAAGCAGTAGTCCCACCACCTTCATCGAACCTGTACTCCGCCACCAGGTCTCCGGAACTGCTTTGGAAGAAGTTGTTGGTGCCGGCGACCGTGAGACCGGCGATAAAGACGGTGATCAGAACAAGAACTGTTAATGTGCGTTTTTCGAACCGTTCCAGTAACAGTTTCCACGGCACGCTAGTCACACTCATAAATACGGAATACTGGTTTAAGAAACTGATACTCTGCAACTGAAGACAAAAACAGGGATCTTCCTATATAAAGAAGAAATCAAGGTCTCAGTCCTGCACCGTGTAATTACAGCCGGTCATCTCCTCCAGCTGCGGTACCGTTCTCAGGCCTGAGGTGAAGTTGCCGTCAACGTTCCATACCACTCCGGACTGGAGCACCGCGTTACGGATCTGGCCCTGACCTGGACCTCCGAACACATCCTGTATTCCCTGATTACCTCCCAGAACCTGCATCTGTAGCTGGGTCATCCTGCTGTGCTGGGCGAAAGTCTGGTTGGAAGAGAGGATTCCATAGAACCTGGCGCCCTCATCCGAGAGGCAAGACACGAAGTTGTTCCTCGCTTTCGCCTGTCTCGTGTAGTTTTCTATCGATACAGGATCAGATACTATATACCGGCCGTCTTCGGTCACGTAGGCCTCTGTCACCTGGTCACCGTCCACCGGCTTCAGGATAAACTTGTCTATACTACCCCTATCCTCCACGTCCAGTACTTCCATCTCAGTCCCTGTAGAGAGCTCGTACATTTCACGGACCGCCTCGGATGTCGATGAACCTGAATCCTGAACATAGATAAGACCTCCCACTATCCCCAGGATAACGATGACCGCGAACGCACCTATCACATGGTTTCGGTCGACATCCATCGCTGTTCCGGAGTTAGTAACCGATTTTTTAAAACAGTACGGTCCGTGAACTGATTTAAACCAGAAAGGCCATTCTGAAGACATGGAGCCACGGCACCTCCTCCTTCCCTTCTTCCTCCTCCTACTGGCAGGAGCAACGGCGGCGGTCTCCTTCCCTGTACACAGCCAAGAGGACTGGGAGGGGGGAAGCTTCAGCGGTACGGAAGCGGTTGATGGGGTACTTCAAGTGGTCGATGGCGAGAGCTCGGGGACTTACACCTCCAATACGTTCGACCCAGGCGACAACTACACGTGGAGTGATGCAGAAGTCTCCTCGACACTGAACGGTGGGAGCGCCACTCTAACGGTCGAGACATCACGGGACGGTTTCGATTCGGTACTGGAACAGCAGTCTTTCAGCCTCTCTGGAGGCGAGGAGAGCCTCAATCTATCATTCAACGAGACCCGTTACGTCCGCTTCCAGTACGACCTTTCAGGAGACACGGAGGTGGAAGGCACGAACATCACGATCGGAGACGCCTCCTCGTTCATAATCCGGGATGACTGTCAATCAGATGAGAGGGAACTGTTCTCAATGTCCGGAAGGACAAATGCTCACGCCGGCGACCCAGGTTACTGGCCGTATTCGGTATGCGCTTCAGGTTTCGAAAGGAGATATTATACAAGGGTCTGCTCCACCGGGAATACCCCTATCCTATCTTTCTTCGGCTCCGAGCAGACAGATATCCATATAGCAACGGATGAAAACCTGTTCAACTACAAACTCTGCACAAGCACACTGACTGTCGGGATAAGAGACTCCTGCCCACCGACCACTAAAGCGATAGTCTCGGTCTACGAGAAGAGAGAAGCCCATGCCGCAGAGCCTGATTACTACCCTGTACAGCTCTGCGGGGCCTTCTTCGAATCGGTGACAGCGATGATGGAGTTCAGCATGGGTCCGAACACCTCAGTACAGTTGAACGATACAGAAAACCCTTCTGAAGATATCTATAACGATTCCTCTAACCAGGAACCATGGTTCATAACCGCGGAGAACGGGACGTTGATAGCAGGTATCGTTTCAGGGGAGAAAACCCGTACCACAGAAATCGGTTACCAGAATGAGAGCGGAAACCTGAGATTCAACATGACCCAGGATAGAGGGACGATGAGTTACCTCCTGCCGTTCACTACCGGGACTGCAGAGGACGTTCAGGACCGTATAAATCTGATAGAGGCTGTCAACTTCATCGACCAGATAAAACCGAGTTTCGGCTTCCCTCTAGCAGAAGAGATGACTGTCCGAATTATTATGCAACTGCAGGGTATCGATCTGGTCAGCGACTTCCGCCTCTCTGCCGGCAGTTACACTCTCAATCTCGAAAACTTCGGGGATAAAGATTCAGGCACGCCAAAGGTGGCTATCAATGTCACGGGATAAAGGCCAGTCACTTATCTCGATCGTCCTGTTCACAGGCATCGTCCTCGCCGGGATAGGGACTGTGGTCACAGTTGCCGGGCCTGCGATAGATAATTTTCAAGACGCCATCGCGATCGATACCGCACAGGATATCATCTCCGGGATAGGGAGCCAGGTGGAACGTGTTGCGGAAGGAGGTAAAGGATCGCAGCTCAATCTCTCAGTCTCTTTCGACCGGGGAAACCTCATATTCGACTCCGAAGACAACGAGATAGAGTACAGGATCGATACAGAGACAGAGATAATCGCGCCTCATACCTCCCGGCGTTTCGGCGACCTATTGATGAGTGCGACGGCTTCAGTTTCCGTAAATCGAGAAACAGTGGATGGACAGGACTGCTGGCGGATCGAGAACGAGCATATACAGACGTGTATACGGGCAGTTGATGAACCGGATGACTCGATCGGGAGCGACACAGTCGGCTTCTGGCGGTTCACGAACGAGTCCGGACAGACAGTAGTGGATAACTCGAGTTACGGGAACAGCGGCACTCTAGGGAGCTCCACAGTAAGCGAGACGAGCGATCCCTCACGGGTCGGAGGGTTGAGGGGGAAGGCGCTAGAGTTTGACGGGAATGATGATTATGTGGAGATTCCAGATGATGAAAGTTTGGATATTACAGAGGGTCTAACAGTAAGCGGGTGGTTTCGGTTCGATGAAACTCCTGCAGCCGTGGGAGAAGATATAGGTATATTTTCTAAAAACGATATTACAGGTTCTCCTACTGATATAGGGCCTTATGGTTCTATCTGGCGAGATGGCGA